>JAACWB010000015.1 GCA_009992215.1 archaeon | reverse complement strand
CACAAATGAAAAAGAAAAAATTATGAAAATAATTCATAAAATTGATGTTGAAAAGAAAAAAGTTTTTGTTAAAACTGTTGAAGAATTAAATCAAAAGTTTGAGAGAAACTTTTCACAGATTTCAACGAAGGGTCAAGTTTATTTAGAAATGCAAAATAAAAAAGAACCATTTGAAGGCGGAATTGATGTTATTTTGAAAACTGGACACGGAAAATATTTTGATATTAAATCGCTTTCAGGTGGAGAAAAAACAATGGTTGCACTTTCGCTTATTTTTGCAATCCAAGAATTAAAACCGTATTACTTTTATATTTTAGATGAAATTGATGCTGCACTTGACAAACGTAATGCTTCAAGACTTGCTGAATTCTTGAAAAAATATGCACAGAAAGGGCAATATGTTGTAATTAGTCACAACGATGAAATTATTACAAATGCTGCAACATTGTTTGGTGTTTCAATGCATGAGGGGATTTCTAAACTAACAACACTTAGAGTTTAAAATTTACTTCTTCTTTTGTAAAAAGTATGTAAAATTTTGTGAGCTTTTGGACTCAACGGGGCATCTAAATATTCTTTGTAAATTTTTTTAACAACAGGATTTTCATGAGACTTTCTTAATTTGTCTTTGTTGTCATCTTTGTAAAGAGATTGTCCACGTATTTTTGCAATTTCAAGAGTTGTAGGAATTGGTTGTCCTCCTCCACCAACACAACCTCCAGGACAAGCCATAATTTCAATGAAATGATAATCTTTGTAATTTTTAAGAAGCTTTCTTATATTGGCTCCACCGTGTGCTGCAGCATATTTTATTTCAACATCATTAATCATAACTGAACCTGTTTTGATTCCATCAATTCCTCTAATTGATTTGAATTCTAAATCTTTTAATTTTTCATTTGTCCCAAATTCATAAGCAGTTCTAAGTGCAGCTTCCATAACTCCTCCTGTTATTCCAAAAATTGTTCCAGCCCCACTTGAAACACCCAAGGGATTGTCGAACTTTTCGTCTTCTAATTTTTTAAAATCTATATTGAAATGTTTTATTAATTTTGCTGCTTCACGGGTTGTTAGAACATAATCAACTCCTGAATGTAATTCTTCTCTTGTTGATTCATATTTTTTTGCTGTGCAAGGCATAACTGAAACAACAACAATTTCACTTTTTTTCAATCCTGCTTTTTTTGCATAATATGTTTTAGTTAACATTCCAAGCATTTCATGTGGGCTCATGCACGAGGACATATTTTTGAACAAATCGTGATAGAATGACTCCATCATCAAAATCCATGCCGGGCAACAAGTTGTAATCATGGGGAAAGGTCCACCGTTTTTTAATCGATGTAAAAATTCACTTGCTTCTTCCATAATTGTCATGTCTGCTCCTAAATCTACATCAAAAACTTTATCAAAACCACATTTTCTTAATGCTGAAACTAGTTTCCCCTCAACATTTGTTCCAACTGGATAACCAAACTCGTCTCCCAAAGAAACTCTAATTGAAGGTGCTACTTCTACAACTAAATGTTTTTTCTTTTTTTTCAATTCTTCAATAACATAATCTAAATGTTCTTTTTCTCTTATTGCACCAACAGGACAATTGATTATACATTGTCCACATTTTATGCAAGAAGTTTCTCCTAAATTTTTTTCAAAGTAAGAAGAAACATGCTCATTATAACCACGACCTGCAAAATCAATTGCATAAACTTCTTGAATCTTTGAACAAGTGTCAACGCACCTTCCACAATTTATACATTTGTTATCGTCACGAATTACTGAACTGCCCAAAGTTGGTTTGTAAGTTCTTACTTTTTTGAATCTTGTTGTTTTTAGTCCAACTTCTTTTGCCAAAGAACAAAGTTCATTTTTTTCATCCTCATTTATTGTGCAACTTCCGACATGATGAGCCATTATTAATTCTACATTTCTTTTTCTTGCATTTTTTACTCTGTCTGTTTGTGTTACAATAGAAGAACCCTCCGAAGGATATGTTGAACAAGACGTTACTAATTTTTTATCCATTTCAACAAGACAAATTCTGCACCTTGCTTCTGAACGAAGACTTGGTTGTTTACATAAAGTTGGAATAGTCAATCCTTTATCTTTACAAATTTCTAAGATTGTTTTATTTTCCTCTACGCTAATTGTTTTTCCGTCAAGTTTTATTTTAATCTTTTTCATCTTATTCTCCTTTTTCTTTAACTAACAAATCTGTAAATTCTTTTTTGAAATGTTTCATTGCGTTAAGTAAGTGCTTTGTTGAAGTTTGCCCAAGACCACAAAGAGAAGTTTCTTGTATATGTAATGAAAGTTCTTTTAGTAGTTCAAAATCTTTTTTTGTCGCTTCTCCTTTTCTTAATTTTTTTAATAATAATAAAATTTGTATATTTCCTTCTCGACAGGGTGTGCATTTCCCACAGGATTCATGTGTGAAAAATTTTGAAATTATATAAGCCATATCGATTGCAGAAGTTTTATTGTCTGCAACAATTAACGAAGCTGCCCCGTGAACACAATCATCTCCACAAATAGTTTTTGGGATTAATTTCATTTCTTTGTAAGGTTTACATCCACCAAAGCAACCAAAATAAATAGCTTTTGGTTTGTTGATTGGTTTTGCTTTTGAAATTATTTTACTTAATTTTTCTCCTGACAATTCTTCGTAAATTCCAGGTTTTTTTACAGAACCTGAAACTGAATATAATTTTAAATTTGGATTATAATCTTTGAAACACAATGCTTGTGCAACGTGAACAAAAGTTTCAACATTATTTACAACTGTTGGTTTTTCCCATAATCCTTCTTGCCAGGGAAAAGGTGGTTTGTAAGAAGGTTGTCCACGATAACCTTCAATTGATTTTATTATTGCTGTTTCTTCTCCACAAATATAAGCTCCTGCCCCCATTACAACAATAATTTCAATGTTTGAATTTGATTTTTGTAAAACTTTTTTTATTTTATTTTCTAAAAACTTTCTTAAATTTACATATTCTCCACGAAGATAAAAATAAACAGTCTTTGCACCGATTGTTTCAGCTGCAATAATTATTCCTTCAATTAGTGTTTCAGAATTATTCATAATAATAAACTTGTCTTTAAATGTGCCTGGTTCGCCTTCATCTCCATTACAAATTAAATATTTAACATCGGATTTTGTATCCATTACAGATTTCCATTTTTTTGCAACCAAAAAACCTGCTCCTCCTCTACCAGTTACTTTTTTCTTCCTTAAAGTTTCCACAACTCCAAGTGGACCGATTTCTCTTGTCTTCTTTAATCCCTTTAATTTTGTTTTTTTTGTTATTTGCATTTTTTTAAAATCTTTTTTAATTTTTTTTCTGTTAAATTTCCAACTGGTTTACCATTTAGAAGCATCGCTGGTGCAATATTACAACAACCAATACAAGAAGTTTTTAGTAAAGTGAATTTATTGTCTTTTGTAGTTTCACCGATATCAATTTTCAATTCATTTATCAAAAATTTTTCAAGAGTTAATCCGCCATTGAGAAAACACGAAGGTGAAGCACAAATTTCAATTATGTTTTTTCCTGGTTTTTTTGTGTGAAACATTGAATAAAATGTTGCCATACCATAAAGTCTAGAAATTGGGATATTCATTTCATTGCTTAATTCTTTTAAGGACTTTTCAGAAAGAAAACCCTCTTTTTCTTGAATTTCCCTAAGTTTATTCATCAAAACTTCCACCATCTTATTAACTTAAGTTTTTGTGGCTTTATTTATTTTTTTAAACTATCACTTACTTCTTTTTCGAGTTTTGATTCTGAAAGAACTCTTATTTTCTCATCAATTGGTGGATCCTTTAATTTAATATAATCTTGCAGTCCAAATTTTTGATATAAATTAGTTGAATCATCTTTGTTTTTACAATCTTTAAACAATCCATTGTAATTGACTTCTATTTTATTGTGTCCTTTGAAAAATTGATTATAATTCCAAGGTTTCCATTCTCCAAGACTTCCAAGAACAATATACCCAGTAAGTAAACTTCCAGCTATGAAAGCTCCTACTCTTCCTATTCTCTTTTTTTGATATTTTTCTTTTGACATTTGTTTACTTCTCTGTGTATAATTAGGACCATCTATATCTTCAGCCATATTCAAAGAATAAATTGGAATTATTTAAAGATTTAGATGATAAAAAGAAAAAATAAAAGGGCCACTTTCAGGCCCGTCCCTTGAACGGGTTTCTCTTCAAAGATAATAAAAATAAAAAAATAATTTTTAATCAGTTAAGTTAATAGTAATTCACAGAATGCTTAAGACATTGCAGAATTACTTGTTTTCTTTTTCATTTATACTTGCTAAATAAATTTCTTCTGTAGCGCTGCTACACCACGAAATTTTTTAACAGCGCCTAAATAAAAAATCTAAACAAGTTGGAAAATAAAAAAAGGGCCACTTTCAGGCCCGTCCCTTGAACGGGTTTCTCTTCAAAGATAATAAAAATAAAAAAATAATTTTTAATCAGTTAAGTTAATAGTAACTTTCACCGAATTCTTCAGACTTTTCTGGTTTCTTCCCTAAAAGCACGATTAATGCTACTAAAAGGACTAAGAAGATTACAGCTAATACAACAGTCAATACGAAAATTGTGTTAGTTTGTTTACCTTCTACAGATAAGTTGTATGCAACAGTTTTTTCTAGGTTTTCACCTGAGAAAACGTTAACGTTGAATGTGTATTCACCTTCAACATCAGAACTTGCTCTAACTTCTACTGTTTTACTTGATCCAGCTGGAACAGCAATAACAGTTTGACTTACAGTAGATGTAACATCTTCAGAATCAGTTACGATTTTGTAAACTTTAACATTATTTGTTGGGTTTACAATTAATAATTCGTAAACAGCTTCTTCTCCTTTAGCAACAGTCTTAGTCGCAGTAGTTGAAATCACGTTTTCAGAAAAATCGTTAGCAATTACAATTTGTTTTGTAACAATGCTTTCTGTATCGTCATTCTCTACCTTAAGTTCTAAGTTATAAACACCAGCTTTTGCAGTGTAAGGTACATCTAAGTATAACTTACCTACAACAGTGTCTTCTAAATCACAGTCGTCATCACAGTCTTTTAATGTAACTAGGTCGCCGAACCATTTAGGTCCTTGCATTACGTTTAATTCAGCAATTCTAGCTGACACGTAAACGTCGTCTAGGTCATTATATCCCATGTTCTTTAATACAACTTCAATTGGGAAAGTTTCCCCAGCTGTAATTGAACTTGGTGTTGTTAAAGACTTAACAACTGCATTGTAAGATGGTCTTTGAACTCTTAAAAGAACTACAACACTTTCTGATTTGTATTCTTTACCGTCAATTTCAATAGTCAATTCAAGGTCGTTTGAAATATCGTCTTTAAGTTCGTATGGAACTTTCAAAACTAAATTCTTCTTGTATGACTTACCGGCTTCAACGTCGAAAACACCAGTAGATGCAAAAGCTTTCGCTTTGTCACCTTCGATTGTAGCTTCAACAGTAACGTCAGTGTCATTTACAACAGCTTCGAAAGTTACTTCAACAGTTACTTCATCACCTGCAACAACAGAAACGTCATTGTTAGCGTTAATACCATCCACAAGTACTTTAGCTGTAGTGTCAGATAAATCTCCTGTGAAGGAAACTGCACTAGCACCAGCAACTAAGAACAATGCTAATACGAAAGATACCAATAGGTTTCTTGCGTTCATTTTTTGGTTTTTGTTTTTCATTTAATTATATCAGAACGAT
>JAACWB010000014.1 GCA_009992215.1 archaeon | reverse complement strand
AGTTAATCATTGTGTTGCGCATCTTGAGATTGGAAGAATTACTGGAGCAAAAGATCCGATTTTATTATATTGTAGTGGGGCAAATACGCAAGTGATTGCTTATGCTTCTGGAAAGTATAGAATTTTTGGTGAAACACTTGATGTTGGAGTTGGAAATTTTATTGATAACTTTGCTCGTTATGCTGGTCTTGGTTTTCCTGGTGGACCAAAAATTGAAAAATTAGCAAAAGAAGGGAAAGAATATATTGAACTTCCGTATAAAGTTAAGGGAATGGATATTGCACTTTCTGGAATTTTAACAAATCTACGTCAGAAATTAGAAAAACGTTACAAGATTGAGGACTTGGCTTATTCTATGCAAGAAACAGTTTTTCCTATGTTAATTGAAACTGCAGAGAGGGCAATTGCCCATGTTCAAAAGAATGAACTTTTACTTGGGGGAGGAGTTGCATGTAATTCTCGACTTCAAGAAATGTCTAAAATAATGTCTGAAGAGAGAGGTGTTAAATTTTTTGTTCCTGAAAGAAGTTTACTTGTTGACAATGGTGCGATGATTGCTTATTTAGGTGAAATAATATATTTATCTGAATCTTCTAAAATGTCTTGTTCTACAAAAAATGGAGTTGTTGTTTGGGGAAAAAAGGGAATAGAAGAAATTGATATTAAACCGAGGCAGAGGACGGATGAAGTAAACGTAACCTGGAAATAATTTTGTTTCTTTTTGATTATTTTGAAATGTTGAAATTACAAGCACATACCGAAGTTGCGCTGTAATTTGAAATTCCAAACTAATGTAAAAATAATTCAAAATTGTTGCTTTATTGGTAACAATTCAGACAATTAATTTTTCTTTTAATTTCAAGGGGAAATATTTATAAACTAAAAGTTACCAGTATTGATATCTGATGGACATTTGGTTCAAATGATGAAGAAATTCATCTCGCCTAGAGAGTTACTTAGGTTAGAGAACTTTGTGTTCTAAGTAAATTAAACGTGACGACAAAAAAATAAAATGGATGCATATCAAATCCTTGAAAAAGCAAAGAGAACAGGAAAGATCGAGAAAGGTACTAATGAAGTAACTAAAGCGATCGAAAGAGGAACAGCTAAATTTGTGGCTTATGCTGCAGATGTAGAACCTAAAGAAATTGTTGCTCATTTGTCTGTGTTATGTAAGGAAAAAGGAATTCCTTGCCTTGAAGCAGATAGTAAGCAAAAGTTAGGTATCGCTGTTGGTTTACCTGTTGCGGCTTCATCTATCGCTGTTATCGAAGCAGGCGAAGCTGAATCTGACATTGCTTCAATCAAGTAATTCAGTGATAAGATTTACAATCTTTGAAAGCTTTAGATAATTAATAATAAAATGGCAAAAGAAACTAAACAACCACAAAGGAAAGAGAAGGCTACTATTACTGGGGAAGCAGTTCCTGCAATAGTTAAAGAATTAATTGGTCGAACTGGTTTTAGAGGAGAAATTACACAAGTTAAAGTTCAAGTTCAAGAAGGTAAAGATAAAGGACGAGCAATGAGAAGAAATGTTCGTGGAGCAGTAAGAGTTGGAGATACTTTAATGCTTAGAGAAACTGAAATTGAAGCTCGTAGAATTAAATCAAATGTGACTAAGGGGTCATACTCATAAAATGCCAAAGTGTGTATATTGTCAAAAAAATTATGAATTTCCAAGAGGATTAACATTAGTTATGACAAATGGAGAAGTTAATCATTTATGTTCTTCTAAATGTAGAAAGAATATGAAACTTGGCCGTAGAAAAGTTAGATGGTTACCTCAAAATTTGAAATTTAATCCTAAGAATAAGATTAAAGTAAAAAAGAAGAAGTAATTCTTTTGTTTCTTTTTGATTTATACGTCGTTATTTCATTTCTTACATAGCGATGCTATGCTACAAAATAAAATGCCTAGTCTAAATCTAAAAATAAATCAAAATATGTTTTTATAATTTTTAATCACAAAAATTTTCATTCTCTCTTGTGTCTTTCCAATTTTCTTCTTGTTGCAAGGCAAAACCTGTTGGGGTTAACCTTGCCAAACTACTTCCAGAGCACTCTATTACATAATCTTCACAGTAATTGTTTTCATCGCAGATTGCTTTTGTGTAAGAGTATTTGTCTTCTAGAGTTACTTTTCCAGTGAAAGTTTTTGGAATTAAAATGATAATTCCTATTATTGCAAGTGCTATTAATATTTGTTCTATTTTTTTCATAAAATAAGCATATTTTTTTAGTTTATAGTTGTTACTATTAAGTTGTTTACCGACGGAAAAGGAATTTTGACACAATATTTATAAACGTAGATTTCGTTTTTATGTCGAGGAAGATGGTAGAATACGAAGCATCAAATATTAAGGTTCTTGAAGGACTTGAAGGGGTAAGAAAAAGACCAGCAATGTACATTGGTGGGACGGATAAACAAGGACTTCATCACTTAGTTTGGGAGATAGTTGATAATTCTGTTGATGAGGCTTTGGCTGGTTATTGTAAAAAAATTACTGTTAAACTTCACCAAGATGGTTCTTGCTCAGTTGAGGATGATGGGCGTGGTATTCCAGTAAACATGCACCCTTCCTATGGTGTTCCAGCAGTACAAGTTGCATTAACAAAACTTCATGCAGGGGGTAAGTTTGATAAAGATTCTTACAAGGTTTCAGGAGGATTACATGGGGTTGGACTTTCATGTGTAAATGCCCTTTCGGTAAAAACATTGGTTACTATCAAAAGAGCAGGTAAAGTATATGAACAAGAATATTCTAGGGGAAACCCTGTAAATGAATTAAAAGTTGTTGGGAAGTGCTCTGAAAGTGAAACTGGAACTACTATTAGATTCTATCCTGATGATTTAATTTTTTCAACTTTAATTTTTGATTACAAAGTTTTAGAAACAAGATTTAGAGAAACTTGTTTTTTGAATGCTGGTTTGAGAATTGAATTGGAAGACGAGAGAATAAATAAAAAACAAGAGTTTTATGCGGCTGGAGGGGTTCAAGAATTTGTTCAATGGTTAAATAGAAGTAAAGAGCCTATTCACAAAAAAGTTTTCTATTTCAAAAAAGAAGTTGAAGGGACAGAAATGGAAGTTGGTATTCAATATAATGACACGTATCAAGAAAATATTTTTGGTTTTGTAAATACAATTAATACTATTGAAGGTGGAACTCATGTTTCTGGTTTGAAGACTGCGTTAACTAGAGTAATTAATGATTATGCAAAGAAAAAGGGATTACTAAAAGGTTCAGAAGTTTTTTCAGGGGACGATGTTAGAGAAGGAATTTGCTGTGTTGTTTCTGTAAAAATTGGGGACCCACAATTTGAAGGTCAAACAAAAGGGAAATTAGGAAATTCAGAAGTTAAAGGACATGTTGATTCAGCGACGACTTTAGCACTGGGAGAATTTTTTGAAGAGAATCCTACAATCGCAAAAGCAATTGTTGGTAAAGCTCTTGAATCAGCTAAAGCTAGACTTGCAGCTAAGAAAGCAAAAGATTTAGTTAGAAGAAAAAATGAATTTAGCGTTGGTGGACTTCCCGGTAAACTTGCGGATTGTTCAAGTAAAAAAGCAGAAGAGAGTGAATTATATTTAGTAGAAGGTGAATCGGCAGGAGGTAGTGCTAAATCTGCAAGAAATAGAGATACTCAAGCAATTTTAGGTTTGAAAGGTAAAATTTTGAATGTAGAAAAGTCTTCTCCTTCTCGTGCGTTGTCAAGTGAAGAAATAACAAACATGATTACAGCGATAGGAACTGGTGTTGGAGAACATTTTGATATTTCAAAATTAAGATATCACAAAATTATTATTATGACTGATGCAGATGTTGATGGAGAACACATTAAGACTTTGTTATTAACTTTCTTTTTTAGATTCATGCCGCAATTAATTGAACATGGTCATGTTTTTGCAGCGATGCCTCCGTTATATCGTATTAGAAAAAAGAAAGATCATTATGTTCACTCTGAGGAAGAACTAAAAGAATTAACAAAAGGAATTGATAACCCGAATGTTACTCGGTTTAAAGGTTTAGGAGAAATGAGTCCTGATCAACTTTGGGAAACTACAATGAACCCAAAGACACGTAAGGTACAAAGAATTTGTATTGAGGACGCTGTTGAAGCGGATCAAGTCTTTTCAATGCTTATGGGAGATGATGTTCAAGGGAGAAAACAATTCATTGCAGAAAATGCACATGAAGCGGAGTTGGATATTTAAATTAAAAAAAGTTATTATCAAAATGGCAAAGAAAATAAAAGGAAAAATAAAAAACAAGGAAAATGAAAAATAAAATGGCAAAATATGTTGAAGAAATGGAAGAGAAAATAAAGAATTATTTTTTATCTAATAGACATGATGTTACCTTTTCTCAATTGTATGATTATTTTCATTTGGAAATAAAAGATTTAAATTTCTTGGAATACATTTTGGAAAAACTCGTAAAAAATAAATTTATATGCAAAAGTGAATGTTTAAATTATTTTGAATATGATTATATTTCAAGAGGATAAATGAAAATGGCAAAGAAAAAATCAAAAATACAAACACCTGACTGGATTTTGAAAGGTGGAGAAGACGAGAAACCTAAAAAAAAGAAAGGTAAAACTTTCAAGGTTCGAAGATGTCCTGAATGTAATTCAGACGATGTGGGTGTTGTTATTGGAGAAATTGGCCTTTGGGAATGCCGTAAGTGTAAGTGGAAAGGAACAAAGGTTAATGAGGAAGAACTTGATGAAGATGAATTCATGAAGTATCTTGATGATAAAGGAGAAGACGTAGCATAAAGTTATGTTTTTTCTTTAAGATTAAATTACTAGGAAGTATGTAAAATGGAAGACGAAGAAATAAGAACTGAAGATTATGAAGAAAATGATGAAGTGGAAACTTCAGGCACTGAAGAACAAAAAACTTTTGATGATTTAGAAGTTGAGAGAAATCCTAATGAAGTTCAAGTTGCTGAAAAGTTTAATTTGGGTTTTAAGGAAGAAGAAGGTATTTTGAATTCAGAAGTTACTTCAGTTATTAAGAAATCTTATTTGGATTATGCAATGAGTGTAATTGTTTCAAGGGCAATTCCCTCAATTGAAGACGGTATGAAACCAGTTCAGAGAAGAATTCTTTATGCAATGCAACAAATGGGTTTGAAACCAAATACTGCTACAAAAAAATCAGCAAGAGTTGTTGGTGAAGTGATGGGTAAGTATCATCCTCACGGTGACTCGTCAATTTATGAAGCAATGGTAAGAATGGCTCAAGATTTTTCTTTGAGATACCCCTTAGTTTTTGGTCAAGGTAATTTTGGTTCACTTGATGGAGATAGTGCTGCAGCTATGCGTTATACTGAAACCAAATTGGAAAAAGTTTCTGCTGAATTATTAGATGATATTGATAAGGAAACAGTTGATTTTCAAGATAATTATGATGGAAGTGTTCAAGAGCCAAAGTTACTTCCAGGTAAACTTCCAGCTTTAATGCTCAATGGTGCAACAGGTATTGCTGTAGGTATGGCAACAAATATTCCTCCACACAACTTAAGAGAAGTTAGTGATGCAATTATTCAATACATTGAAAATCCTAATATTACCGTTGAAGAAGTTGTTAAAAGTTCTATTAAGGGTCCAGATTTTCCAACAGGAGGAATGGTTCAAGGAAGTATGGTTGATATGTATAAGACTGGCCGTGGAAGATTAATTATGCGAGGAAAAATTGAAGTTGAAGATTCAAAAAAGAAAAATTCTACAAAACAAAATTTAATTATTACTGAAATTCCTTATATGGTAAATAAGGCTACATTAATAACACAAATAGCAAATTTGGTTAGAGATAAAAAAATTAAAGATATTAGTGACTTGAGGGATGAATCAAGTAAAGGAAAAATAAGAGTTGTTATTGAATTAAAAAAAGAAGTTGATCCCCAGTTTGTAATTAACGCTTTATACAAATATACAAAATTACAAGATTCCTTTAGTATGAATTTTTTGGCTCTCGTTGAGGGGAAACCAAAAGTTTTGGGATTAATTGATGTTTTGAAAAATTATGTTAGACATAGAAAAGAAGTTGTAACAAGAAGAACAAAGTTTGAATTAAGTAAAGCTTTACTTAGACA
>JAACWB010000013.1 GCA_009992215.1 archaeon | reverse complement strand
CATTCCAAATTTTTAATGTTAGATTTTTTAATTGCAATGTGTCAGTAGCATTACAAGAAAAGTTTTGATTTAGTGAAATAAGAGAATTATTTTCTGGAGAAATTAAATTTATTGTTGGTGATTCTTCGTCTGAATAGATAATTGTTTCATAAGCATTGACCCTAGAATAGTTTATTAAAGTTTCAGAATCATAAATTGTTTTTCCTGAATTAATAATTATTTGTTTTATTTGTGAAGGCGTTAGGGTTTTATTTGATTCTAATTTTTTATATTGGTTTAGTAATGCAATTACTCCTGAAACATGTGGGGCGGACATTGATGTTCCCCCTTCTTGTTTAAATCCTGAATCATTCCATGTAGAATTGATTAAAGCTCCGGGGGCAAAAATGGTATCATTAAATGTTGAAGCACGATTACCACTACAAACAAAGTAGTCTGCAGCTGTTGTTGTATCTGTACATATTGTTGGTAAACCCCAAGATGTTGAACCAAAGTTTGCCGAATATGTATTTCCCACCCTTATTGAATTTTGTATACATGCTGGTTCTGAGACTCCTGTATAATTGGCTCCATTTCCTGTAGCAACAACAACTGAAATATTATTCTGTGTTGCGTTATTTATTTTTGAAGTGTCTGATGCGAAACTTGAATCACAATAAGAGGAATAAGTTGTATCTGTTCCCAAGCTCATTGAAATTACTGATATATTGTACATGTCTTTATGAGAGATACACCAATCTAATCCAATACTTGTTGCTAAGTTTGGACAAATTCCCGATGAATCACAAACCATTACTGGGATGTATTTTGTTTCTTGTGTTACTCCATGATATGTTGAATCATTTGAAACAATTATTCCTGCTACATGTGTTCCATGTCCATTAGGATCAGTTTGTGAACAATTTTCGTAGCATGTTCCAGGAGTTGTTACACAATCAATATTACATGTTGCATTTTTTCCAATTAGTGCTGGATGGTTTGTTTGGGCTCCAGTGTCAAGTATACAAACAGTTTGTCCTTCTCCTGTTATATTTGTTAAATTCTCTTGGGCAGTCCAAGTTTTATTTGCTTCAATTAAAGGAACTGACACATCCAGAAAAATTTTTTTTGGTATGTTTTCTTGTATAAATATAGAATTGTCTTTTTTTAATAATTCAAATTCTTCTTCTGTAACATTTTTTATTTCATATTTTTTTTCAAAGTTATTTATTGATTTTATATGAAACATTTTTTCAACATTTTTATGTTCAATTAAAACTTCGACGTTTTTCGCACTTGCCATTACAGAAAAAAGAAGTAAAATTCCCAAGAATAAAATTAATTTAGTTTTCATATTTTTTATAATTTATTTTAATTTAAATAACTAATCAATAATGGACTTTGCAAACTGTTTCTCTAGTTAGATAATTTATAGAAATTATTAAAATTATTCCAGAAATTATTTGTATTTCAAATCCTTGCAGAGGTAGAGCTCCTAGGGTTAATGTTGTTCCGAATAAACCAATTATTGCGGGGAATAGTCCAATAAAACAATGTGGACATGCTCCTCCAACTAGCGTTGCAAATATTGCTAAAATTGGAATTGTGCCTTTCTTTTTTGAAACGGATTTTAAATCTTTTAGTTTATCAATTGATAATATAATTGTTGTTGATACAAGGAAAGGAATTATAATTAAATTTATTGAAACGAAAGTTATTAGGTAAAAAAGAGTGTGTGTATTTATTATGTGTTTGTAAGTTAGATATGTTTTGTTTAACAAAATATCTAAAATTAAGTAAACTAAAAATATTGAAACAAAAGTAAATTTTTTTGATATTATTTTCTCTTTTATTTTTTTTAATTTTTCACCCATTTATTGTTTAAGAAAAATTGTTTTAATAAGAAATAGATTTACTGTGAAAAACTGCTGTTAAATTTCAGTTGTGTAGGAAAACGGCGTTTTCCTGACACGTCACCTTTCCCTAAGTTCTGAAGCAGTTTTGTCCAAAGGGTTGAATAAAATTTTTTTACGCTCTACCCGTAACGGGTACCCGAGCTAAAAAATTTTGGGACAAAAATTAATTTGATTTGTGTAGGAAAACGGCGTATGAAGTTAGAAATTATTCATTAAAGACAACTAGATTATTCATTCCTTGTCTTTGTCTAAGAATTAATGTTTTTTCTTCAAGTTTGTTTAGGATTCTTGTCATCTTTACTTTACTGACGTTTAATTTTTCCATTAAATCTTTTTGTAGAATTGATTTTTCAGCCATAATTATTTTGATTGCTTTTGATTCTTCATCGTTTAATTCGCTTAAGTTGAGTTCCTTCTTTGGTTCTTCTTCCTTTTCAAATTTCATTATTTGAATTTCTGGAATATCAATGAATTTGTTTTCTTTCTTTTTTATTAGATAAGCTCCAAGTCCAATTGTTCCGATTGCTGTTAGGTAACCAATTGTTGACTGAACTTTCATAATACTTATTCCAGTTGAAAGTTGGTTAATTGAATAATTAAAAATTGCAGTTGTCAAACCTGTCAAAAAACCGATTCCTGTTAGTATGATACCTATTTTTCTGTTTTCCATATAAATTTTTATTATATTTAGTTTAAAATGTTTGTTGTGTTTAAGGATATGCTTAAATTTCAAGTAGAATTGGTGCGTGATCTGAACCAAAAACATCTGTTAAAATATCTGCTCGTTTTATTTTATGTTTTAATGCTTCGTTTACGCAGAAATAATCGATACGCCAACCAATGTTACGTTCTCTTGCTTTAAACATGTAACTCCACCAAGAATATTTTTTTTCTTCGGGGTTTAAGTGTCTGTAAGAATCAATGAATCCAGCGTCAAGTATGTTATCAAATCCTTCACGTTCTTTATTTGTAAAACCTGCATTTCCTGGTTTTGTCTTTGTTGTTTTATTTGTGTCTGGATTTTTTAAGTCCATTTCTGTATGTGCAACATTTAAGTCACCACAAAAAATTACGGGCTTTTTGAGATTTTTTACATGTTCGAGAAATTTTTGATCCCATTCTTTGTGTCTAAAGTCTAGTCTTTCTAATTCTCTTTTTGAATTTGGAGTATAAACTGTTACAAGATAATAGTCTTTGAATTCAAGTGTTATTACTCTTCCTTCTTCATCGAGTAATCCGATTCCGTAAGTTACCTTAATTGGTTCTATTTTTGAAAAAATTGCAACTCCAGAATAACCTTTACGTTCTGCTGAATTCCAGTAGTGAAAAGGGTATTCCTCTAATTGTAAATCAACTTGATTTTTGTGTGCCTTTGTTTCTTGAAGGCAAATTATGTCTGGATTTTCATTTTTTACAAAATCTAAAAATCCTTTTTCTAGGACACTTCTTATTCCATTTACATTCCAAGAGATTAATTTCATATTAAGAGAAAAAATTTTTAGTTTAAATGAGTTTGTTTTTATTCAAGAAAGGTATTTTTCTAACAAGAATTATTGAGGAGAGAAGACAAATGAATCCTATCATGTATCCTCCTAAAACGTCAATTACATAATGCACGTTAAAATACAGTCTTGAAAATCCTATTAACAAGATAATTAAAATGTTTAAGATTATGAAAATATATTTTGTTGATTTGTTTTTTATTTCATCTTTGAATAAGTAAATTAGTAATCCAAAGAAGATTATTGACATTGTTGAATGTCCGCTTGGAAAACTGTAACCTGTTTCTAAAAATGTCATTGTTTCTGGTCTTGGTTTTTGTATTAAATATTTTAATCCTTGAGAAAGAACAATTCCAAGTCCGAGGGACAAAACAACTATTTTTGTTTTAATGTATTCTTTTTTGTTTAATAAAAATATAATTAGGATTAATGAAAATAGAGCAATCGTAATTTTGTCTCCGATGTTTGTTATTAGAAACATTATTTTATCTAAAATTGGATTATGTAAGCTTAGTAGTTTTTCTATCATTTAGTTTTTAGGAAAATTAAGTTTAAAAAAGTAGAGTTAAATTTATAAGAGCTAATTATTTTTGCTTGTGATGGAAGAAGAAAAAAATGTTAAGAAATTGAGTGCAACTCAAATTAGGACAAATGAGCGTAAGGCTCGAGTTAAGGAATTAATTCTTCAGAAAATGTCAATTGAAGACATTGCAAAAGATTTGGAATTAACACCAAACACAATTGTTAATTATATTCAAAGGTTGTTAACTGATAACGCTAGTTTAGATGTTACATATATTAAAGAGTCTGTTGAAGGATATAATGACATTGCTCGTGCTTTTGAAAAACTTGGTTCTGAAAAGATTGGTCCAATATACGCAGAATTTGGTGGGAACGTTGAATATGCGGATATAAGTTTAGTCAAAGTCTTAATGCTTGCTAAGTAATTTTGTTTCTTTTTGGCTAAAAGTCAAAGATTTTTGTTACTCGTGTAGCGATGCTACACAACGCAACGAAAAATCTTTAATTTTATCTCAAAAATAATTCAAAATTTGGTGAGAGAAAATTTAAATAAATTTATTAAGATATTTTTAATCAGCGTGTTAAGTGAAATTTTAATTTCATTTTGGAGCGTTAAGTGAAGATATCAAAATAATAATTTTTTGTTTACCCGCGGAGGAGGTAGTAAGAAAATTTGGAGTGAACACTAGGTTTTGATGAACTTTTCGAAGAAAAGTTGGGAGGGGACTGTAAGTCCGAACTATCAAATCCTTGTTAAATTCTTCCGCTAGGAACGGGGGATAACTGCAAATGGTTTTTTGCGAAACAAAAAAATCCCGAAGAGTAAAATTTCCATTTCTTAATTAATATCGAACGGAGTGAGTCAAAATGTCTGTTAAGACAGGGGCTGTTTGTTTTTTATCCAAATCTTTTTATATATCTGTAAATCTCTATTATTTATGGTTGAATTCACAAGCGAAAATCTTGGAAAAATATTAATTAATCGATTAAGAAAAAATGAGAATTTTGATGAAATTATTTCAATCGTAAAGAATAATTCTCAGGGTAATATCTATTTAGTTGGTGGAACTGTTAGTAGGACTTTAGCGAGTGAATTATATGGTGGAAAACAGAAAAATCAGGATTTTGATTTTATTGTTGATGTTCTAAATGATGAGCTAAAAAAACCAGATGGATGGACAGTTACACATCATAAGTTTGGAAATCCAACATTCAAGAAAGATGATGTTGAAATCGATATTTTCCCTCTATCGGATCATCAATATATTAAAAATAATAATTTGGAACCAACAATCAAGAATTTTTTGGATGGAGTTCCATTTTCAATTCAAGCACTTGTTTTTGATATAAAACAAGAAAAATTAATTGGGAAAGATGGAATTGAAGCATTAAAAAATCGTGAATTCAAAGTTCATAATATAGAATCTGCTAAAGAAGTTGCAAAACGAAAAAAGATTTCTATAAATGAAAGAATGATGCAGAAAGCAAAAAGCATGAACTTTGAAATTATTCCCTTTGATTAAAGCAAACAACCCCTTTTTCAAGAAATGGAAATTTTATTGGATTTAACATAGATTTAACGAAGTTTTTATTTTATTAAATTTTTGGAAACGAATATATTTACATTATTATTTAATCAATCTAATAAAATATTTATGCGACATTTTAATTATACAATTCCTATTGATGTGTTTCTTCGGAAATTGGAAGATTCTTGCGTTTTATGAGGCTATTCTAGACAAACTATCAAAACATATAAATTTCATGTTAAGGATTTTTTAGAGTTTTGTAAAAAAAGTTCATTAAACCTGAATCATGAAGGGGTTAAAAGATATTTAATTTTACAAAATAAATCTATCAGTAGTGCTAGACTTTCGCATGCTGCTTTGAAATTATTTTTTTCTGATGTTTTGAAAGATCCTTTTGATTTGAAGAAAATTCCCTTGAAGAAGAAAGAGAAAAATTTACCAAGGGTTATGTCTAAAGAGAAAATTAAGTTGATTTTGAATTTATGTTTTAATTTGAAACATCGACTTGTTGTTAAATTATTATATTCTTCGGGACTTCGATTACAAGAGTTGGTTGATTTGAAAAGAGAAGATATTGATTTTGATAGAAGTTTAATTAATGTTAGAAAAGGTAAAGGGAAGAAAGATAGGGTTACTCTTTTTTCTGATTCTTTGAAAAATGATTTATTAAAGTATTATTCTACAAATGAATTTAAAACAAAATATTTGTTTGAAGGGAGAAAAGGGAAGTATTCTAAAAAATCTGTTCAGGAAATTTTGAAAAAATTAGGAAAAAATATAGGAATTAAGGTTACGCCGCATATGATTCGTCATTCTTTTGCTACGCATTTACTTGAAGCTGGAACTGATATAAGATATATCCAGAAACTTTTAGGTCATAGTGATTAGAAGACGACTGAGGTTTACACACATGTTTCTAGAAAAGGACTCTCTGGAATTAAAAGTCCTTTGGATGAATTATAAAAAGAAAAATAAAATAAAAAAATAAAAAATAAAATTAAATTTTTCCGACTAAGTCTAATCCTGGTTTAAGTGTTTTTTCACCTGGGTGCCAGTTTGCAGGGCAAACTTCGCCGCCGTTTTCTTCAACGAATTTAGCAGCTTCTAATTTTCTAATTAGTTCATCTGCACTTCTACCAATGGAGTTATCGTGTATTTCGTATGCTTTCAAAATCCCTTCTGGATTAATTAAGAAAGTTCCACGAAGAGAAACACCTTCTTCTTCTATTAGTGTTTGATAATTCCATGATATTTCGTGATTTGGGTCAGCAACCATTGGAAATTTGATTTTCTTAATTGTTTCAGATGCGTCGTGCCATGCTTTATGGACAAAGACTGTGTCAGTTGAAACGCTTAATACTTCTGCTCCAAGTTTTTTAAATTCTTCATATTTGTCTGCCATTTCTCCAAGTTCAGTTGGACAAACAAATGTAAAATCAGCAGGATAAAAGAAAATTATTTTCCATTTTCCTTTGTAGTCATCTAAAGATATTTTTTTAATTTGTCCGTCTACAAAAGCTTCTGCTGAGAATTTTGGTGCTGGGTAGTTAATTTTTAAAATTTCTGTATCACAATTTTCACACATTTTGTTTTTTACCTCCGTTTTAGTTGTATAATATGAAAACTTGAAAATCTGGATGAGAGGTAATTTTCAAGAATTCTAATATATGAAATATCTTTCATATATAAATAAATTGGTAAACGGTAAAGAACTGATTTATTTTGCAGTTAATCATTCTTTATCATGATTGTTGGGTTCTTCTTTCTCTTCTTCCTTTGGAGCTTCAATTAAATTATTTTTTTCACGATAATTTTTTATTGCCTTACGAAGTGTTTGGATTCCCATAAGTGAACAATGCATCTTAATAGGTGACTTTCGCTTTGTTTCTTTTTCATTTATACTTGTCAAAAAATTTTTTAAATAGCGTTGCTATTCTGCAAAATTTTGTTAACTTCGTCTAAATAAAAAATAATTCAAAGCTATTTATTTTTTTCACGATAATCTTTAATTGCTTTACGAAGTGTTTGGATTCCCATTGTTGAACAATGCATCTTGATTTGTGGAAGCCCCTTTAATTCTTCAGCGACTTCTTTCATTGTTAGTTTTTCGGCGTATTCTAGCGGTTTTCCCATTACCATTTGAGTAATCATAGAAGTTGATGCAATTGCTGCGGCACACCCGAAAGTTTTGAATTTTATGTCTTCAATTTTGTTGTCCTTTACTTTTATTTCTAAATGCATGATGTCTCCACATGCAGGGCTTCCAACTTCTCCAACTCCGTCTGGGTTTTGTAAATTTCCCATATTTTTTGGTTTGAGAAAATTTTCCATTACTTTTTCTGAATATTCAAATGCCATTTTATTTGTTTAATTTTTCAATTACTTCTTCGATTTCTTTTGGTTCGTAACCGTGTGCTAAAAGTCCTTGTTCAAGTGTTTCAAAACGAGCCATTGCGCAACCAATACAACCGAGTCCAGCGTTTGCTAAAATTTCTCCAACTTCTGGATTGATCTCTAATGCATCAATTATTCCTGTTTCTTTAGTTATTTTTTTGTTAGTCATATGAAATAATATTCATATGAGTTTAAATAACTTTTGGAGAATTAGTTTAGTTAATTATTTTCTTGAATTTATTAATTATTTTTTTAGGCGTTTCTTTTTTTATTATTTCCCAAGCTTTTTTGTAATCTTCATTTTTGTTATATTTTTCTATTTCTTTTTTTATTGCATTTTTTCCTTCCTTTTCTAAAATTATCCAATGAATTGCAGAAAGAAGTATGTGTGATTGGGTAATTCTGGCTTCGTTTGGATATTGTATTTTCAAATATTTGTTCCAATTTTTATACAATTCAGTATTTTGAATGAAGATATTATGAATTAATTCATGTGTTAATGTATTGATAAATCTCTTTGTATCTTTTCCATATGTTCTTATTGTTAATGGATCTGAAAAAGGGCGCCCAACACCAATTACATAACATATGATTCTTTTTTCTTTCCATTTAAGTCCGGAAACTTTGGAAATCAATTTTAAAATTTCTTCTGATTTTTTATTCCATAGTTTTTCTACTTTTTTTATGTATTCTAATATCTCTTTTTTATCTGGATATGTTTGATTTTTTTCTTTAAGATATTTCTGAATAAATTTGGACTCTCTGTAGTTCCTGTCGTAAACATCTGAATATCTAAATTCTATTTTTGGGTTCATTTTATTTTATCAAAGGACTGAGCCTTCTTAATTTTTCAATTATTTTGGGTAATTTTTTTAGAACATAATCAATTTCTTTTTCAGTTGTGTATTTTGAAATTGAAAAACGAATTGAAGAATTTTGTTCAAGGTCAGATAGGCCAAGTGCTTTTAGTACGTGGCTTCCAGAAAGTGTGTTTGACATACAGGCTGAGCCAGTTGAAACAAAAATATTTTCATTTTCTAGGTATCCTCCAATTGATTCCCCTTCAATATTCATAAAAGAAATATTAATATTATTTGCTAAACGTTTTTCTCCTGTTGGCCCATTTAGTTTTGTATTTGGTATTTTTTCTAGAATTCCCTCAATTAATTTATCACGAATTATTTTCATTTTGTTTAATTCTTTTTTTGACAATTGTTCACTTGCTTTTGCAAATCCGAGGATTCCTGGAATATTTTCTGTTCCACTACGCATTAATTTTTCGTGTCCTCCCCCGTGCATTAAAGGGGTTATTTTTATTCCTTCTTTTATGTATAAGGCACCAACTCCTTTTGGTCCGTGTATTTTATGTGAATTAATTGTTACTAAATCAAGGTTTTGCTTTTTTACATCAATTGGAACTTTCGTATAACTTTGACAAGCGTCAGTATGTAACAAAACTTTCTTTTCTTGACAAATTTTTCCAATGCTTTCAATGTCTTCTATTGTTCCTATTTCATTATTTCCGTGAATTATAGAAACCAAAAATGTTTTTTCTGTAATTGCTTTTTTTAACTCTTCTAAATCAACAAAACCTTCGCTGTTCACATCTAAATAAGTAACTTTTGCTCCCTCTTTTTCTAGCCACTCACAAGTTTTTAGAATGCAATCATGTTCTATTTTTGTTGTTATTATGTGGTTTTTTTTTGGAAAATTTTGCCAGAACAAACCTTTTAGTGCCCAATTGTTACTTTCTGTTCCACCACTTGTAAAGTATATCTCAGAAGATTTTGCATTGATTGAATTTGCAATAATTTTACGTGATTTTTCTAATGAATTTTTTGCTTCGCTTCCTTTCATGTGCATCGATGAAGCGTTTCCATATTCTTCTGTAAAATAAGGTAGCATAGCTTTCAAAACTTTGTCATCAACTTTTGTTGTTGCTGCGTTGTCTAAATATACTTTCATTTTCTGTTACATCCAGGACAAAAATTAACTCTATGTTTATCAATAATTTTTAGAATTGGAATTATTGTTTTTTTATTTAATGAATAAATTCTTTGTTTTCCTTTTTGTTTTACTTCGACAATTTTACAAAATTTTAAATTGGAAAGTGCGTGAGAAAGTTTTGACTGTTCAATTTTTGTTTTTTCTATTAGTTCAGAAACAGACATTGGCTTTTCCTTTAATTCCATTATTATTTTGGTTTTAATGGGATTTGCTAGGTTCTTGAAAAAAATATGGTAAGCATTACAAATCATATGAAAGGATATTCATATGAGTATTTAAACTTTTTTGTGGATTTTATAAAATTTCATTTCTGAATGTTTATTCCCAAAATAACTTATAATTTCTGAGGGGGTTAATAGTGGCGGACAGATTTCATATTGGTTCATTGAAATTAATTTTCTTTCATCATGAACAATTCCTGCATAAAGAATTTGGTTTCCTAAAAAATTATCTTCAAGTGTTATTATGTCTCCTTCTTTTGGTCTAACAATTTCAGTTAATCCTGAAATTTTTTCTCTAAATTCGTTTTCAGTTTTTTCTTTGAACTCTTCTTCTAAGCCTGTTTGATATAAAACAAATCCAAAATTTATTTGGTTCTTCACATATCTCTCAAAATTATTTTGTGCATTTTTCCAGATGTCTTTCATTAAGAATTAAGGAGGGAGTTCTTTTTATTTCTTATTCTTATTTTGTACAATTTCCAAAACTTCCCCTATCTCTTTTCTTGGAGCGTGAGAAATATCTTTTGCATATCCAATTCGAATTATTAATTGAGGGAATTCTTTTGTAATCTTTTGTAATTTCTTTCTTAGTTTTGAAATTTCACAAGGTTGATTCAAAAAAGAATAAGAAATTCCAAGGGAAGTTAATTTTAGTAAAAGTTTTTGTGTTGTTTTTCCTACTTTTACCCAATCTTTCTTTTCATCACTAGTTGATGTAATAATAATTATTCCTGATGAGTTTCTTAATTTTTCTTCATCTTCTTTGTTTACATATTTTGGTTTTAGAAACATTGTAGTAACTATTTTTCCAAATCCCGCTGGAGTACTTGGCATGTCCATTGACTTGTAAGTTAGGCCATCTTTGTATTTATTTACTTCAGAAAGATTAAACCTCATTAAGTTAATTGATTCCTTGATAAAGTTTGGGTCTTTTAGTAGAATGTCGTTTCCTTCTTTTACTAGTTCAATTACTTTCTCAATGTCTTCTTTATCTTCAAGTAAAAATGCGTTTGTTCCTTTCTCAAAACGAGTCCTTTTCAAATCTTGTAATATTTCTGGTTTAATTAAAATTCTTTTTGCTTTTCTTTTATTTGTTACTCTTTTAGTTATTTGTTCAAATAAATTATCTTTAATCACTTTTCCTTTTGTGAATGAAACAATTATTTTTTCTTCGTCTGTTTTTATTTTTATGTTAAAACCAAAATTTCTACCGGAGAGAAGCAAATTTTCCAGTGCACAACCTAAGCTAATCCAGAGTTCACGATTATTTTTATCAATGATTTTTAATTTTTTTGAATAGTCTGGAAAAATAATAATTTTATTTTTTTCAATTTTGAATTTCCAAGGTTGAGTGTTGTGCGAGTTTGGAGCTAATACAGCATATCGAATTAAGAATTCTAATTGTTCCTCTATTTTTCCTTTTTTTGGAAAAGAATTTTCTTCGATAACCCACCCCTTTAATCCTGCCATTTTAATCTTTAATATATTTTGAAGCTGTTGGAAATTCGTCTTTTATTTCCTCTTTGAATAATTGTGTTTGTTTCTCTTTATATTGTTTCGGGATATCGTTTCCAAATTCTTTACAATATTGTTTGTACTCACACCAATCGCAAAGAATTGTTCTGTTCGTTGGATATTCGTTGTTATTTTCTATTTCATGAATTAAGAGAAGTGTGTCTTTTTTTAATTTATTTAATTCTTCATTTGTTCTCTTTGAAAATATTTGCTTGTTGTGGTTTAGATAATGCCATGTTAATAGTATGGAAGTATTTTCTCCAAAGATTTGTTTTATTCCAATTGCATATAATGCTAATTGTCTATCTAAATCAAATTTTTCTTGAGTTGGAAGAGAATTTGCCGTTTTGTAGTCGTGGATTTCATATTCCTTTTTTTCCTTGTTGTAAACTAATCTATCAATGTAACCAATTATTTTGTGTTCTGAATCTGGATCTAATTCAACCCAAACTTTTTTTTCCATTTCAAGAGTTCCGTCTTCAAATGGTTTATGTTTTAGATAATAGTCAATTAGAAATTTTATTCCTTTGTTAAAATAATCCTCTGCTTTCATGTCTTTTTTAACAATTAAGAAATTATCTTTGTAATCTTCTTGCCAACGCGAAGTATATTTTTCTACTACTTCGTTTAATTCTGGAACTCTTCCGCTTATTACTTCTTTATACATCCATTCAAGAGCATCGTGCGTACAGGTTCCAAGGTGTGCTTCAATCGATTTTTCTACTGGAGAAGGAATTTTGTCAATATATCTTAATTTGTAACGATACTTGCACTGTTCATATGTTGATAATTTAGAATGTGAATAAACTCCCATTTTCCCCTCGCATAGTTTCATAGAACTTTCGGATTATAAATGTTTATGTAGGATTATTTTAATTTTAATTTGTGATTTACAGTTTTATATTCAAGTCCTCTTGAAGTTTCTACAGGAGCATTTTCTCTCTTTGTGCAAACAAAATCATCCTCAATCCAGCATTTGTGTAATTTTGATATGCTTAGCCATTCTCCAGATATTGTATTATCTATGGACATCCCATTGAAATCTATTCCTTTAAAATTTTTTTCTTGCAATTTTTTAAAATCATCACTTTCAAACATTAATGCATATTTTCTATTTTCTATACCTGCCCTGATATAAAAATTTGGCCTTCCATTTATTTGATATTCTTGCGAAGTATATTTTTCATACAACTTATTTATTATCTCTATAAAATCTTTGTTTTCCATTTTATTCAAGTATTTCACCGAATCCAATTAGTCTCCAGTGTCCGTTAACATTCCTTGCAATTCCAACATTGTCTCCTACTAATGCAACAATTGGGATGTTTAAGTTCATTTCAACAATATCTTGAGAAATTTTTTCAACTGTTCCAACAGTAATTGTAGTATTAACAGAAAGCATTAACATTTCTTTTGTTTTAAGTTCTTCAACGGATTTGTTTCCTTCTTCACCTAAAACATTTTTGAATAATTCTTTTTTGATTTTTACATTTGTTGTTATGTCGGGGAGTGTTCCTTTTGTTGAAACTACTGAACCAGTTAATGAATCTGTTTTTGTCATGAAAGGGTCAAGTTCTGTTTCAATTGAGATACTTGCTCCAGGATGAATTTCATTTACTGATTCACTTCCTTTGTGAAGAGAAATTATTTTTGTTGTTAGAGGTTCATATACATATTGATTGTTTTTCTTTATTGATAAACCTGGTTTAATTTCAATTTCATCTCCAACTTTTAGTTTACCTTGTTTTAAGATTCCTCCCAATATTCCCCCGTGCATGTTTTTAATTTCTGTTCCGGGTTTGTTGATATCAAAACTTCTTGCAATTAAGAAAACTGCATCTTTTGTTTCATCTTTTTTTGGAATGGAAATTTCACAAAGCGCTTCAAGTAATTTATCTATGTTAATATTTTGTTGAGCTGAAATTGGGATAATTGGTGCATTTTCTGCAACTGTTCCCTTAACGAAGTTTTTGATTATTTTGTAATTCTCTAACGCTTTTTCTTTTGTCACTAAATCAATTTTGTTTTGAACAATAATTATATTTTTGATTCCTTTTGCTTGAAGTGCCATGAAATGTTCTTTTGTTTGTGGTTTGATTCCTTCGTTTGCAGCGATAACTAAAATTGCAGAATCAATAATTGCTGCGCCTGAAAGCATTGTTGCCATGAGCATTTCATGTCCTGGTGCGTCAATAAAAGAAACATATCTTTGTTTTTCTCCACGCTCTTCAGTTGTATATTCATCTCCGTCTTTAGAAATAATTGCTTCGGCGTAACCTAATTTGATTGTAATTCCTCTTTTCAATTCTTCAGAATGTGTGTCAGCAAATTTTCCTGTTAGTCTTGAAAGTAGAGTTGTCTTACCGTGATCAATGTGTCCAACAACACCAACATTAATTTCTTTTAGATTAGTCATAGAAAATTATAGAGAATTTGAGTTAAAAAGGTTTTGTTAATTATTCCAACGGAAAAGTTTCTTTACCTGCGAATTTATTGTCTTTATCTGCAATTACTTTAATTTCTCCACAGATATTTCCTTTGTTTAAATTTTTGATGTTTGCCTCAAATGATTCTAATTGAGTTATATAATCCAAACTCCCTTTTTTCAATTTAGTCATTTTATCAAATTCATCTACTAATTCACAATTTTCATTGTTGTATAATCTGTAATTTGGACTTAAGTTATTTTCACAAAAATTATCTCCTATTTTTCCGAATGCGACTGCTGCAGTAAGTAAGGCAGTTCCAGCCAATGTATAACCAATACCTTTGATTGTGTTATAGATTCTTTTCTCTTGTTTTGTATTGTTCTTGTTCATATTATTGTTAACAATAAAAACTATTTAAACCTTTCTATCTGTTGTATCTAATCAGTAGTTACATTAAGAATCCTTTCTCTTAATTTATCAGATAATTCTTTGTTCTTTTTGTCTTTTTCTATTTCTTTTGAGAAGAGCTTTTCCATTTTGTAAGATAAATATAATTCTCCACATTTTTTATAAAAAATAGAAGCGTTTTTGTAATCATTTGCTTTTTCGGCAATTTTTGCAGCGAATCTATATAGATTAAATGTTTGATTATTATCAAAAATATATTCTAAATAATTTTCTTCTTCAGACATTAGTTAACTAAATTTCGTTTGTATTTAAGAATTACTGAGCTTCAGTTTGTGTTTCTGGAGCTTTGTTTTGATCTGGGAAAATTTCATTTAATGGCTTTTTTCCAGCTTTAACAACTTTAAGATTAATTTGTGTAAAGTGTGAAGTAATAGTGTTTGCCCTTACAGTTTTTCTTAATCTCAAACCTTTTGGTTTAGAATTTGATAATTTTTTCTTTCCTTCTCTTTTTGGTTTTTTCTTCATTCCTTTTCCGTATGAAAGTAATGCTTTCTTTAAACCGATACCTTCGATGTTTTCCATTGCAGTAAATCCAGCTTTGTCAGAGGCACCTGTGATTTCTAATTCATATCCTTCTAAATCATCAGAAATAATTTTACCATCGATAGTTTCTTTTAATTTTTTATCAATTAAATTTTCAGCTTCTGCTTCTAATTTCCACGTTTTTCCTGATTTTTCTCCAATGTTAAACTTGAATACCATAGGATTACTTTACAAAGTTTAGTTTAAAAACCTTTTCCTATAAAAAAATAATAATTTTTTCTCCTTATGATTTTTGAAATTTCATTGATTTTACGTTTATTATATGAAAAAAGTTTCATATTATCCAAATTATGATGCAAAGGTTTATAATTTAAATTTGTTATTTTTTATTGTTAAGATGGGAAAGAATAATAAGAATCCGGCAAAATTCAAGCAAATGCATAAGCCGATAAAGAAAGTTGAAGTTAAAGAAGTAATTATTAATGAAGTTAGTGCTTATAGAAAAAATAAGGTTGCAGTTACTGGTTTAATTAATAGAATTGTTCAAACTGGCGGACCTACAGTTTTTATTATTACTGATGGTACTGGTAATTTGGCTCTTAAGGGTTTTGTTGGTCCTGGAGAAAGAGCTTATCCTGAAATTTTAGAAGGAGATACAGTTAGAGCTGTTGTTACAATTGATGAATTTCAAGGTGAACTTGAAGGAGATATTTCAAAAATAAACAAACTTGGTTCTGATGAACATAAACAATATTTGAAGAAACTTGAAAATATTCAAAGAGAAAGAGCAAAAGTTAATGTCCCTGAATTTTTAGTAAAGACTCCAATTTTAGAAAAATTAAAAGAAAGATTCATTAAAGCTGCTGAAGAAATTAGACTTGCTATTATTCAAGATAGACCAATAATTGTAAGACATCATAATGATTGTGACGGTTATTCTTCGGGTTTTGCACTTGAGCGAGCAATATTACCTTTAATTATAAAACAACATAATTCACCAAAAGCTCCATGGGAATTCTTTTTACGTGCACCTTCACAAGCTCCCTTTTATGAAATTGATGATTCAATTAGAGACACCGCAAATTCACTTAGAAATGTTGCAAAATTTTCAAATAAAATGCCTCTGATTATTATTGCTGATAATGGTTCTAGTGAGGAAGATTTAATGGCAATTAAACAAGGAAAAATTCATGGAAGTGATTTTATTGTAGTTGACCACCATGGGTTTGATAAAGATGTTATAAGTGAAGAGGTTTTAACTCATATTAATCCATTTTTGGTTGAAGAGAGTGGAGCTGAAATTAGTGCTGGTATGCTTTGTACAGAACTTGCTCGTTTCATAAATAATGATGTGGAAAACGTTAACCAAATTGCTGCAATGAGTGGATTTGCTGACAGAATTGATCTTGCTGCTCCAAAAACAATGGAAAAATATTTGAAAATTGCCGAGGATGAAGGATACAATAGAGAATTACTTAGTGATATTGCTTTAGTTATTGATTATGTTTCAGCTAAAGTTAGATTTATGGAAGTTCGTGAATATATTGAAGTTTTATTTGGAGAACCAAGAGCCCAACAAAAGAAACTTGTCGAATTATTGGCTCCATACATTAGAGAACTTGATAGAAAAGGTCTTGCTATTGGAAAAGCTAGCGCAACACAAGAAGTTATTGGGAAAGTTACATTACAATCAATTGAAATTGAAAAAGCGTTTCCTGGATTTGGATTTTTTCCTAAACCTGGTCGTGCTGTTGGTTTGATACATGATGATTATCAAAAGGAAGAAGGAGTTACTTCTTTGGTTACTGCAGGAATAATGGAAACTGCAATTACATTACGTGCAACTGACGAGGCAAATTTTTCAGTTCATGAATTGTTGAATCATTTGAATGATAAATTACCAAATGCTTTTGTAAGTGGTGGTGGACATAAAAATGCTGGTTCTATTAACTTTATTCCTGCAAGAAAGAATGAAGTTGTTGTGCTCCTTAGAGAATTTATTGCTAGTAGATAATTATCTAAATATTTATTAAGCATTTTTTCTTTGTGTTTCTATGGAAAAAGATTATTTGGGTGAACCGTTTAGAGTCTCAAGTGCCAATATGAATTCTATTGATGCTCAGAATTTAGTTAAATTAATTGTTGAATATCCTGATTGTGAACTCAATCTTTGTCTTGAAGGAAAAGTTGTTCGTTCTTTTGGTAATCCTTTAGGGAAAGAAGATAAGAAATATTTTGATATTAAAACATATAAAGAAATAAAAGATTATGTGCCTTCTGAATAATAATTTTTAAAAAGAATTTTGTTAATCTTTTTCTATGGAGATATTTGAACCAACAGAAAAATTTTTTAATTCAATTTTATTCAGAACATATTATTATTTGCCTAGAGAATTTGGAAAAAAATTGGAAAGAAATACCTTAAAATCAATTGTTTCTGTTATCGATTCTTATTATTCGTATTCTACTTATGATGTTGGCCATTCAAATCAACATTTTTTTAGTGAAGTTCTGAAAAATGCAAGAGTTCACGGAGGAAAGATTGATGAAAAAAATATTTATTGTGGAATTTTTTTAAATAAAGAAGAATTTTGTTTTGGATGTTATGATGGGGGAGAATATTTTAGAAGAAATGAAATAAAACAAATTTGGGAAAATAAATTGCCTTTGATTGAACCAAGACATAAAACAAATGATTCTGAAACAGGGTTTGGTTTTGGATATGATATGTTAAGACGAACAAAAAACACAGAATTATTTGTAGATACAGAAAAAGGAATTGTTTATTTCAAAAGAAAAATTTAATTTTTTTATATATCACTAACTTTAAATATTGAGAGTGCTTTTTCTATATATGAAAGAGGGTGAAAATATAATTATTGAATTAAAAAATGTTTACAAGCATTATCACATGGGTGAAAATTTAGTTCGGGCTGTTGATGGGGTTTCTTTGAAAGTTATGGAAGGAGAATTTGTTGCGATAATGGGTCCTAGTGGTTCAGGAAAGTCTACTTGTATGAATCTTGTTGGTAGCCTTGATGTTCCAACTAAAGGAAGAATTTTTTTAGATGGGGACGATATTTCAACTTTGAGTGAATCTGATTTGGCACAAATTCGTGGTAAAAAAATTGGTTTTATTTTTCAGTCTTTTAATTTAATTCCAAATTTAACTGCAAAGGAAAATATTATGATTCCAATGATGTTTCAGGGTGAAGATGTTTATATTAGAGAAAATAAAGCTGAAGAATTATTAAAATTAGTTGAATTGGCTGATCGGGGAAACCATTATCCTAATGAACTTAGTGGTGGGCAAAGACAAAGAGTTGCGATTGCTCGAGCTTTGGCAAATGATCCTGAAGTAATTTTAGCTGATGAACCAACTGGAAACTTGGATACAAAAACTGGGCACATTGTTATGGAATTCTTGGAAAAATTAAATCATGAGGGTAGAACAATTATTATGGTTACGCATGATCCTGATTTAGCACAAGCACATGCTGATATAGTTTATTGGTTAAAGGACGGTAAAATAGAGAAAACAACTAAGAAAAAAAATGGTTGGAGTAAAACAGGAAAAGAAAAACTTCGTGAATTAAAAGAAGAAAGGAGAAAATAAAATGATTATTGATTCATTTATTTTGTCTTTAAAAAATTTAAAGCATAGGGGAATTCGTTCTTGGCTTACTCTTCTTGGAATATTTATTGGGGTTACTGCTGTTGTTTCTTTAATATCGCTTGGAAATGGTTTACAACTTGCGGTTTCAAGTCAATTTGGAATTAGTTCAACTGAATTAATAACGGTTGAGGCAGGAGGAATAACTGGAGCTGGTCCACCTGGTTCAGGAGCGGTTAATCCTTTAACTACAAAAGAACTTGATGCGATTGAAAAAATTTCTAGTGTGAAACGTGCGACTAGAAGAAATATTGCTGCTGGAAAATTAGAATATAACGACCGAGTTGTTTTTGGTTATGCTGCAAGTGTTCCGTCGGGAGATGACAGAAAATTTATTTATGAACAATTAGGAAAAGGAGCTGTTGAAGGAAGACTCTTAAAAGATAGTGACGTTGGAAAAGTTTTTTTGGGATATAATTTTTATGTGAATAAAGTTGGACTTGATAAAGAAATAATTTCCGGTAAAAAAGTTTTAATCAATGACAAAGAATTTGAAGTTGTTGGAATTTTAGAAAAGCAAGGTAGTTTTATTTTTGATAATGTTGTATACATGAATGAGAAAGACATGATTGATTTATTTGATTTAGGAGATAAGGTTGACATTATTGCTGTTCAACCTGTTGATAAAAATGAAATGGACAAGACAAAGGCAGATATTGAAAGAGTTTTAAGAAGAATTAGAAATGTTAAAGAAGGTGAAGAGGATTTTGTTGTTTCAACTCCTGAAGCCAGCCTCGCTTCGATAAACGGAATTTTAGCTGGAGTAAAAGCATTTATTGTTATAGTTGCATTTATTTCAATTTTTATTGGTGCACTTGGAATAGTTAACACGATGACTACTTCTGTTTTGGAGAGAAAAGGAGAAATTGGAATTATGAAATCTATTGGTGCTAGAAATGAACATATTTTTATGCAATTTTTTATTGAGGCTGGTCTTTTGGGACTTCTTGGTGGACTCGTCGGTGCCTTACTTGGAACATTACTTGGTGTACTTGGAACACAGGGAATAAATAGTTTTATTGGTGCTGACTTGAAACCAAATATTGACTTTATGTTAATTTTCTTTTCCTTAATTGGAAGTTTTTTGATTGGGGCTTTAGCCGGAATTATTCCAGCGATGAGAGCAAGTAAACAAAATCCAGTGGATGCTTTGAGAGGTTGAAGATGATGAAATATATAATTCCCTTCAAAAAAAGGCCAATTAAAATTGGGCAAATGTTTAATATGGGAAGCCATAGAGATTGGATTGAAGACAAAGAAGATATGACTTATTCTCTTGATTTTTTATTACAAGAGGGAACCGAAATAATAGCTTCACGAGAAGGAAAAGTTACAAAAGTTAAATCTGAAGGAAAAAGGAATTATTCTGGAAAAGATTTGAAAAAAGGAGAGGAAGCTTATAAAAAACACATGAATGAAATCGAAATTAAACATTCAGATGGAACATTTTCTTCTTATGCTCACTTAAAGAATAAAGGAGTATTTGTTAAAGTTGGAGAAAAGGTTAATCAGGGACAAGTGATTGGATTAAGCGGAAATACTGGTTGGTCATCGGAGCCCCATTTAGATTTTTGCATTTTTAGGAAAAATTATCAAAATAGAAAAATTAAAACTATTAAATTTAATTTTTTGGATTATGGGGGACAATTAGAAGAAAAGAAAGGGGAAAAGATGAAAATAAGAAAAGAGGATTTTGAAAAAATATTAGAATATTATGATATTGGAGAACATAAATCTCATAAAAATATTTTTACTGGAACAAATACGATTTATATTATTAAAACTAATAAGGGAAAGTTTCTTATGAAAATATTTGAAAATGCAAGTTTAAAATTTGTTAAAGATCAGATTAATTTGATGGAATTTTTGAAAAAAACTAAAGTCTCAACTCCTAAAATAATCAACACTAAATCAAATCAAGGATTATTAATTTATAATAAAAATAAAATTATAATTCAAGAATTTATTGAAGGCAAAAATCCTGTAAAATTTAGTTTAGAATTAATAAAAGATCTTGCTAAAAAATTTGGAACTTTGGGTCAAATATTATTAAAATATAAAAAGAAACCAAATAGTGATTGGAAAAAAAATCATGAATTTAAATTAATTAATTGGAAAATAAAGAACATTTCAAATATTAATGTTGAAGAAGAATCTAAAAGTTTAATTAAATTTTTAAAGAAGATAAATATAAATAAATTAAGAAAAAGTATTGTTCATGGTGACTTGACTGATTCTAATTTTTTAATAAAAAATAAAAAATTGTTAGCTTTTATTGATTGGGATGATTTTCATGAAGATTATCTTATTTATGAGATTTCGGTATTTATTGCTCATTGTTTAATTACCAAAAAAGAAATTAAAACAAAATTAATCAAATCATTTTTAACAGAATATCAAAAAGTCATAAAATTAAATAATGAAGAAAAAAGAGCTCTTTATTATTTTGTGAAACAAAGGATGTTGGCGGCTGCTTCTTGGTCTGTTAATCAAATTGAAAAACACAAGGATAAAGATAAGGAGTTTTTGAAATGGGCCAGTCAAATGATTGATAAATATAAAATATTTAATAAAATTACTTTGGAGGAATTTCTAAAATTATTATAAAATGTTTAACGGAGAAAGTATTAGATACGAAGTAAAAAGAAAATGAAAGAAGAAATTAAAATGAAAATAAAATATGTTGATAAAAAGAAAATAAAAAATTTATCTGGTTTTGCCAATTTTGAAACAGAGACAGTTTATGTTGATAAAGATTTAATTGGTCCGATTAAAAGATTTGTTTTGGAGCATGAAAAATATCATATCAAAGATTACAAAAAATTAAAAATAAAAGGAAAAGAACAAAGTTTATTTATGTGGGAATTTAAAGCTACTATTTATGCTTTTGTTAGATGTCCTTTTGGAGGAATTTTAGTGATAATTAGAAATTTATATCCCCCGAGATTAATTTCATTTTTGAAATTTTATTTTTTTAAAAATGAAAAGAGGACAAGAGAAATTGCAAGGGAGTTAATGAAAAAAAATGTTTAACGGAGAAAATATAAATTATTCACTTAGGAATTTGGCTCATAGAAAAGGACGAAGTTTTCTAACGGTGTTTTCGATTCTAGTTGGTATTGCAACAATATTTATTTTTATTAGTTTTGGACTTGGACTTTACAATTATGTTGACAGTTTTACTAGTTCGTCTTCGGCTGATAAGTTAATGATTATGGCAAAAGGTGCTGGAATGCCTGGAATGGATGATAATGTAAAATTAACAGATGATGATATTAAAGCAATAGAAAAAACAGGGGGAGTTTATTCAGCTTCTGGAATTTATTATGGTGCTTCACAAATTGAAAAGGGAAGTGAATCTAAATACACATTTTTAATTTCATATGACCCGCGAGAGCCATTAATCATGGAAGTTTTTCAAATTGGAATTGAGAAAGGTAGGGAATTAAAATCCGGGGACGGTAATGTTGCTGTACTTGGATATAATTATTTACTTCCTGGTAAGATTTTTAATAAGGCTGTTGGGTTAAATGATAAAATAACTGTTAACGATGTTGATTTGAAAGTTGTTGGATTTTTTGAAGCTGTTGGAAATCCTCAAGATGATTCACAAATTTATGTAACTAATGATGAATTCTTGAAAATTTTTCCTGGGAAGGATAGTTATGCTGAGATAGTTGCTCGTGTTGATATAAAAAATATGGACAGGGTCATTAGTGATGTTGAAAGAAATTTACGTAAATCTCGTGATGTCGAAGAAGGTAAGGAAGATTTTTATGTTCAATCTTTTGAAGACATGATTGAATCTTATTCTGGAGCACTTGATGTTATTATTGGTTTTGTAATTTTAATTGCTTTAATTTCTGTTTTGGTTTCAGCGGTTAACACTGCTAACACAATGATTACTTCTGTTCTTGAAAGGTATAAAGAAATTGGAGTGTTAAAGGCAATTGGTGCAAGGAACTCAGAAATACTTGGAATCTTTTTATTTGAATCTTCATTTTTAGGTTTTGTCGCGGGAATACTTGGTGTTCTTTTGGGTTGGGGAGCAACTAGTTTAGCAAAGATGATTTTATTGTCGCTTGGATGGGGATTTTTGAGTCCACTTTATTCAGTTGAATTATTTTTGGGTTGTGTTCTATTTGCAACTGTTACTGGAGCGATTTCTGGAATAATGCCAGCAATAAAAGCTTCAAGAATTAATACAGTTGATGCTTTGAGGTATGAATGAACATAACTATAAAAGTAAACTTTAAAAACAAAACTTGTTTTATTGTCCTATGAAAAAGAGGAGTTTAATCTTAAGTCTGATATTTGTACTTAGTTTTTTTAGTTTAGCTAATGTTTTAGCTGTTGGTTGTGATATACAAGTTTCATTAGTTAATCAAGATCCTTTGCCAGCAATTCCAGGTGAATCTGCTAAATTAATTTTTCAAATTGATGGAATAGAAAATGTTGAATGTGGAACTGTTGAATTTGAATTATTAGAAAATTATCCTATTACTTTAGAACCTGGTCAAAAGAGCAAATATTCAATTGAATCTGGAACATATACAAAAAATTATCAATCTTTCTTTTTAGCACCATTCAAGGTTATTATAGACAAGGATGCAATTGATGGAAATTTTCCTCTTGAAGTTAGATATAGATTTGGAACTAATACTGGTTATGAAACAAAAGATGTTGATTTAGAAGTTGAAGATGTTAGAGCTGATTTTGAAATTTATGTGAAAGATTATGATGTAACTACAAGAACTTTAACTTTTGAAATTTTAAATATTGATGACAGCGATGTTGAGGCTTTAACACTTGAAATTCCAAAACAAGACGGAATTACAGTTCGTGGTTCAAATAAAAATATCGTTGGTGATTTAGATTCTAACGAATATACAACTGCTGATTTTGATGCAAGTCCAACTGATGGAAAAATAAAAGTTTTAATTTCATATTCTGATTCAATTAATGTTAGAAGAACAATTGAAAAAGAAGTTGTTTATGATAGTACTTATTTTGAAGGCGTTGAAAAAACAGAAAAGAAACCTGTTGTTACTTATGTGATTGTTATTTTGGTTATAGGTTTACTTGCTTATTTAATTTATAGAAGAAATAAAAAGAAAAAAGCATTTCAAGCTAAGTTGAGAAAATAGTTTTCTTTTATATTTCTATAGTCCTCGAACAAGTTCTCCGGATTTAAAATTTTTAATTTTAAATAAAGAAATAAAAAGAAAAAAGCATTTCAAGCTAAGTTAAGAAAGTAGTTTTATATTCCAGAATTACAAGTATCATATATAAAATATCCTTCTTTTTTGACAATTCTTTCAAGTTGTGGTAGCAATAGATTAAATGTTTTTTTATTTGAAGTTTTTAATCCTCCTCCAATAAAAAAATAATTTGCCATAGCAATATCAATAGAGTTGTCTTTTAAAAAATTAAGAGAATTAGGAACACTTAAATCAATTTTATAATTTTCAAATTTTTCTTTTGAATTATCATTAATATCAATTCCTATGATGTTTATTCCCATTTTGTATAACCCTCTTGCAAGCCAAGGTTTATATTCTGAATTTGTTGAGCCACAAGCTAAATCTAAAATAAATTTATTTTCCAAATCATTTTTAAGAAATTTTCTTATATTATTTAGTTTATCTGTGTGGAACCAAAGCCCGTTTTCCCCGTATTCTTGTTCAATTTGTCCACAAATAATTCTATTTTCATCATAATATTTTATTAAAGAATGAAAATCTGTTTTTGAAGTTGTATGATATTCAATTAGTTTCATAAAAAATTGAAATATTAATACGTTAAAAGTATTATTGTTCTACATTCCCCATTCAGGATTAGTTCTTCTTTTTATTTCAGAAATTTCTCTTAGGATTTGCATTTCTTCACCTGTTAGTAAATCTTTATTCTTTTTGAATTCTCTAAATTGAGATTCACCTAAATTAGTGTAAAGAAATCTTTTCCCTTTGAGTTGTCTGTCATAAGTAAGATTTGGAATTGAAATTGCAACTTCCATTCCTGGACTTGCTTCTCTTACAGATTTTTGTTCTGATTGAATGTTTTTTACATTTCCAACTTTTTCGTTGTTTTCATCAATCATTGACAAATCTGAAATTAATTTTCCTCCAGCAACTCTAACACCAAAAATAGCTGGTTTTGTATTTCTAAAAACATATTGGGGTAATAATTCTAATTTACAAATTACTGAGAGGCCCATTAATCTTTTCTTTTCAATTTCATTTTGTTTCTCTTTTCTCCAAAGAACTAAATCTTCAATTAATTTGTAAACAACTTCATTTGTTATTATTTTAATTTTTGAAGATATTTCTTTAACTTCTTCATCTACTTCAACATTAAAACCCACAATAACGGAATCTAATTCGTCAATTTCTAAATTTGCTTTTGCATTAATTGCGTCTGTTTTGTTAACTTTTCCAATTCCTGCTTTAACAACTGGAATGTTATGTTGACGAAGTAAAACCAAAAGTGCTTCTAAACTTCCAAGAGAATCTGCTTTTGCAATTATTCCTTTCTTTTCTGTTTTAATTGATTGTCCTAATTCTTTTTTGAATTGTGCACGTATTTCTTCTAAGTTTCCTTTATATTTTACAAAGGGCATTCCTGGAAGAATTTCTGCTTTTTCTACTAATTGCATTCGTAGTCCAGTAGCAGCTGTCACACTTTCTTTAGCTTTGAATTTTGCTGAAAGTGGCTCAATTTCTTCCAAGATTCTTATTTTTGTTACAATTGGTTCACCGTCAAAACCTGCAACAGCAATTTCATCTGTTCTATTCAAAATTCCGTCGTAGAGGATTGATTCAATATATTGTGTGGATTTATCTTTTTTTATTTCAAGCATAACTCCTTTTGGTTCTTCGTTTAGGGTTAATCTTTCAGTTAGAAATTTTTGACTTAGTCCACAAAGCATCATAATTAATTCAGGAATTCCTTCTCTTGTATGAGCTGAACATGGAACCATTGCAATTTTTTTTGTGAAGTCTGTTATGTTATAAAATAAATCAGCGTCTAGTCCGTGTGCTTGCAGGGAACCAACTAAAGTATAAAATCTTTCATCAAAAACTTGTTTAACTCTTTCATCTTGTCTTTCAACAGAATCTTTTAGACTGTCTCCTTTTTGCCTCCAACCAGTTATTTTGTCTATTTTGTTTAGTGCAACAATAAAAGGGGTTTTATGCAATTTTAATATTTGAATTACTTCAGCTGTTTGTGGTTTAATTCCTTCGGAGAGATCAATTACTAAAACTGCTAAATCAGCCAAGGAACCCCCTCTTTTTCTTAAATTTGTAAATGCGGCGTGACCTGGCGTATCAATTAATAAAAATCCAGGAATGTCTAATTTGATTCCAGATTTTTCTATTAGGGGGCAAGCCATTTTTAATTGAGTCATCGGGTATGAAGTGAATGAAATTTTTTGTGTTATTCCTCCAGCTTCTCCTCCTTGAACACAAGTGTTTCTAAGGCAATCTAAAATTGATGTTTTTCCGTGATCTACATGACCACATACTGTTACAATTGGTTGCCTGATTTTTTTTGTTTCCATGTTCCTTTATGGAAAAATCAGCTTTTAAA
>JAACWB010000053.1 GCA_009992215.1 archaeon | reverse complement strand
CTTTAACAGCTTTAATTAGTTCATCAGAATTTAAATCAAATACTCCCATCCAAGTACCTATAGGAACTTCAAACCCATAAAATTTACTCTTATCAAATTCAACATTATCAACTATCCAACTTTCAGAAAGAAATATATCATATGTATTAAATGAATGTTCTATATTGAAATTATGATTTTTACTATTTTTAAATAATTCCTTAGATGCTTTTAAAACATCTTCTTTAGTAAATTCAATATAACCGTCTGTATGTTCATCAGATAATTCCTGTCTATAAATTGGAAAATCAGGTATTAAAATAGGACATACTATTTTACGTTGTTCTTCATCCTGTAAACGTACTTGTATATTTAATTTATTTTCTTCATTCAGATATACTAATTTCTGTTTATTAGCAGCACCATAGACTAATGATAATCTGTTTATACTATCTTCATTTACTTTTGCTCTATATATTTTTATCTTTTTTTCCATTATTGAGTGAATTTACTTTCTCTTATAGTTATTTCTTTTTCTTTCTCATTTCTTGCAGTTTCATTTAATGACACATCAATACTACCCACAACCTTTGCAGCTATTTCAGCTATTCTACTATCATCTATTTGATTAAATTGTGGTGTACTACCACCATTACCAGCACTGTTTATTTGCTTTACAATTGATGAATAATTAGGGTTAGACATAGCAGCTTTATTAACTATAAATTCACCACCTTCACCTTCTAATTTAATACCTCCTGTAAGGTGTGAAGCACCTACTAATTCACCTCCCATAGCTGCTTTTGGTAAAGTTTTATTTGGCTTTGGTGTGGATATTCCAGCAATTTTTGAAACTTGTGCAAAACCTAATGCACCTTGTGCAATTGCCATAATAGCACTTAAAGGGAATGGGTATGTTTCCAAAGTTTTACCGATACCTTTAAAAGTTGAAATAGTTGCACTTGCTATACCTGCTGATTTACCGATAGCTGTTTCTGAGCCTGCTGCAGTTGCTACAGTTGAAAATGTATCTTCAACATTACCAATTTTAGTATCAGTGGTCTTATTATCAATCTCT
>JAACWB010000052.1 GCA_009992215.1 archaeon | reverse complement strand
TTCAATTTCTCTATGTGTGCATCTAGTGTTTAAACAAGCTAAGTAATAGTATGTTTGTCTTGGCAATATCAGTCTTTTATATTTTTTGCCATAAGTTAAATCTTCAACTTTAACACCAAAAGACAAGGCTACTACTATTTTAATAAACGGCAATTTTGCTATTTCTATTGATTTTATTAGCCTGTTGCAGTCAAACATAAGTTATTGTTTACTTGTTTTTATCATAGATGTATGTTAGTTGGCGGATATAATATTAAAACCACACCGCTCAACTGACATATCGTAATATGATTTTTCTTTTTCAATCCCAATAAAAAAACGATTTAATTCTTTTGCGACTACTCCAGTAGTTCCGTAACCAAAAAAGCAATCCAAAATAATATCATTTTCATTTGTAAATTTACTAATAAAATGTTCTGCTATATCTGTTTTCATCACAGCCTTGTGTTCTTTTGGCATATTTGAATTGACAGAAGTTGTAATAATATTTTTAGTATAGGTTGTATTTGATTTTAAACTTTCGTTACCTAAGATTAAAAAATATTCAACTGCATTAGTTATGTTCTTACCACTTGCAGGCATCGGATTTGATTTCTCCCAAATATGAATATCAACTATATTTTTACTAAATAAACCAATTAACTTATAAACATCTTGCCTGTTATAATAATTAGCTTGTATATTGTAGAAAATATGCTTTTTTGTTACTCTCAAAAGTTGATTCAATATATCAATATTTAACTGAAACCAATTTTCGTTTATATCAGTAAAATCTCTATATTTATCGTTTCTTTTCCTGTTATAAGGTGGACTTGTAAAAGAATAATCTACGCTTTTATTATTAAATAAAGGTAGCAATGCCAAACTATCTCCGAATAAAATACTACCACTAGCATCTGTTTTATGCAATGCCGAGTTTAGCACTAATTCAAAGTTTTCGTTTAATTGCCCGTTTGTCATTTTAGTAAAATTTATATTTCTTTTAATTCAACCCCATAAAAATAGTAACCATGATGGTCGCAATGGTCAGCAATATATATCCGATTTGAACCCCTTTTTTTTAGTTCATTGAGTATA
>JAACWB010000051.1 GCA_009992215.1 archaeon | reverse complement strand
TACATCTGGGGCTAAAAACCTTAGACGTGGAAACCCTGAAATTACAGGCACTTTGAATTTACCTCATAATTCCGCAACTGTTGCAACATTTGGGCAGTATAAAGAAGGTGCTCTTATTGCACTTAATTTAACAAACGGATATGCGGTAGCCACTAATAAATATTTAGCAATAGATATAGACCAGGCTCAATTAACTGCTAATCCACGTTCAATAGATGGTGATTATATTGCACAGCAATTACAATTTAATGTATTAAAACCTACCGCTGGTTGGGGTTCATTAGTTATGATAAGCGATGGTGTAACTTGGGGTTCAATAGAAAGTGTAATTAGCTAATGATACAAACATTCTTAACACATAAAGATATTGTTGATGAACAACCTTCATTACAAGAAAGACTACAACAAGGTCAAATATCTTTTACAGATATTATAGCTAAGTCTTATTCTGAATTGTTGTTGGATATTAAAAATAAAGGTTATAACCTAAGAAAATTAGGTATACCTTTAGTTTTATTAGACACTACAACTATTATTCCTACAAATACAGAAAATACATACACATCAGAAGCATCAGTTGAAGATTTTGTGAATGTAGGTAGAGTAATTGTAGAATTAAATAGTAAGGTAGTAGATAATGGGTTTACCATTCAAGGTTCAGATGATAAAGTATCTTGGACTAATGTAGCAACATTAAATTTAGTATCTTTAGGAACTCATTCAGTACTATTAAATGACTTTTATAGGTTTTACAGGGTTATTATTAGTGATATTGCAGGCACAAGTAGCCCATTAGTTGTCCCAAATTGCAAAGTAACAATTATTGAGACTTTATATTTTTATTTACATTTATATAAAACAGTAGCAAATATATATTCAACATTAGGCAGACGTGTATCGGATTTTTGGGAAGCTAAAATGGTTGAATACATAGGTAAATATAATTATTTATTAAATGCAGGTTTGTTTATTGTAGATATAGATGATGATAAAATGTTAAATGAAGCCGATTCAAAGATTGATTCACGAATTATAAGCATAAGATTATGACCTGGAAAGAAAGTAAAAATCAATTAGTTGGTGTACTAAGTACTAATGGTTATCGTGAAATATCCGATAACCTATTAGTATCAGAAGTATCTAATGCTTATAATCATAGAAGTTATAAATTAACACCAAATGCTGAATTTAGCTCACCTGGAACTAATTCAGCAGTATTCTTAAATAGTATAGTAACCTTAGCGGTAAACTATATGATAGATGATACTAATGATTATGATACTTATTATGAAGAATTTTTATCAGTAGTATCACAAATATTAAAAAGTAACAAAGGATATTCAATTATTAAACAGCCTAAATTTGAACAGCCTGAACAAAGTGATAATAGATACACATTAGCAACAGTTGCTATTGGATTAGGCATAACAAAAATATGTTAGAGGAATTATATGAAACTTACCTTAAAAAAGAAAAGGTCTAAAACAGATTGGATAAAATTGGATGATGGAC
>JAACWB010000012.1 GCA_009992215.1 archaeon | reverse complement strand
TAAAGAGAATTCAGAAATTTGTGCAAGAGTTGTTCCAACTAAAAAATTAGTTCTTTTAGTATAACCAAAAAATTTCATTGTGAACATTAAAATTAATGGCTTCAAAATAATTGCAACACCTGAAAGAATAATTGCATTAACTAAAATTGATTTAATATTTGTAATTTGAACTTTCAATCCTAAAATGATAAAGAAAATAATTAAGAAAAAATCACGAAGAGGTCTAATCTTCGAAGAAATTTCTGTGGCATAAGGAGAAACAGATAAAATAACTCCTGCAACTAAAGCTCCAATTTCCATACTAAATCCAATATATGCAAAAAGTGCAGCGAGAACAAAACACCAACAAATTGAAAACAAAAATAAAAGTTCTTGTGACTTTGCAATGCCTTTCATCATCTTGGGTAAAACAAGTTTTCCAACTAAAAACAAAACAACAATGATTACCCCGCCACTAATTATTCCTTTAGTTCCAAAAGTTTCAACTCCAGAAGCACCAGAAACAGAAGCAATAAACATCAAAACACCAATGGCAACCAAGTCCTGTAAAATCAAAATACCAATTGAAATTTTACCATACAAAGAATCAAGTTGTTTATTGTCAGACAATAATTTCATAATAATAATTGTACTAGAAAAAGAAAGTGCAATCCCAAGGTAAATTGAAGTTGTAACATCAAAACTTAACAAATATCTCGAGATACCAAATGTCGCAAGAGCTGTTAAAACAACTTGAAAAATTCCAATGAATAAAGAAGAAATACCAATCTCCTTTATTACTTTAGGATTCAAATGTAAACCTACAATAAACAAAAGAAAGGCAATTCCAAATTCACTAAATATATCAATGATTTGCATTGAACCACCAAGTTTTATGATAAATGGGCTAACAATAATTCCTGCAATAATATAACCAATAATTAATGGTTGATTAAACGCTCTAACTAAATATGAAACAACAAATGCTGCAAATAAAATTACAGCCAACTGAATAAATATAGCGTCCATTTTCACCTCTTATTATATTAGAGAAAATTTACTATAAAAAGGTTTTTAAACCACTAGGAATATAATTCACTATACTAAAAAACAAAGCTAACGATAAAATGGCAAAAGTAAGAATAAAATTAAACTCAACTGACATCGAAATGTTAAATGAAATCTGTGATTCAATCAAAGATTTAGCAAAAAAATCAGGAATTGCAATCTCAGGACCAGTTCCACTTCCAACTAAAAAATTAAAAGTTACAACAAGAAAATCTCCTTGCGGTGACGGAACAGCTACTTTTGATAGATTCGAAATGAGAATTCACAAAAGATTAATTGATCTTCCAGCAAATGAAAAGGTATTACACCACATCATGCGTATGAGAGTTCCAAAATCTGTGAACATCAAAATCGAAATGAAAGATTAAGCTTTCAAACACATATTTTTTTAAACAATACTTTTTTTTATTCTATATGAATGCTCCAATGTCTGCACTTGCAAAATATTTATTGAATGGATATGTAGGAAAAGAAATAAAAGAACAATTTTTGGAAAGCATAAGGGGAAATTCAAAAAATCAATTCTATAAAAAAGACGTTTCGGGATTTACTTTAATCGATTCATCAAAAAATTCAGAGGGAAAAATTATTTCTAAAGAAGATAAGAATTATACTTTATCACAAATAATTTCTTCTTTTAGGGAAGGAGAAAGAACTATAATAAAAAAGAAAGATTGGAAAATATACAGAAACCTTGAAAATTATTTTGAACAAAAAGGGCCACATTTTTGTGCAGGATATTTATCAAGTAGATTCGGTGAAATTGTAAGACCAACATTGAATTTTGAATCTCCTCTTTTTGACAATATTCCCTACATTTTCCATAAATTAACAGAAAGAAAACAATTCCAAGCTGCACAAAAAGTTTGGTTTAACTCTCGAGGAAATTCAATAGAAGAAATATTAGAAAATATCAAAACAAGACTTAATTATTAGTTTAGTAATTAATTTAAACTATATTTTTCTATACAATTTATGAATCCCCTAGATATAATATTGTCATCTTCGTTATTTTTGATAATGATTGGTCTTGGCCTTTCAATCAAATTTGATGAATTCATAAAAGAACTAAAACGACCAAAAGAATTACTTTTTGGTGTTGGCCTGCAACTTTTTTTGTTTCCCCTAATTACATTAATTATAGTTCTCTTGTCCCCATTAAATGATTTATGGAAAGTTGGTTTTATTATTCTTGCAGCATGTCCTTCAGGAGTTCTTTCAAACTTATTAACTGCAATTTTCAAAGGTAAAACCGCTCTTTCAATTGAAGTAACAGTAGTTAATAGTTTCATTTCTCTAATTTCACTCTCAATTTACCCGGCAATAGCAATAAAATATTTTTTTGGAGACTGCGTTGAAATTGCACTTCCATTATTTCAATTAATTTCCTATTTATTATTAATAACAATTCTACCAGCAATAATTGGTGCAGTTATTAGACACAAAAATCCAGAATTAGCAAAAAAAATTCACAAAAGAGTAAGACAAGTTGGAACATTTTTATTTTTAGTAATTGTCTTCATAAAATTTTTTATTGGAGGAGGAAACGACCCAATACCACTAAATCATATTAAATCCTTAACTCCTTGGGTAATCTTACTAAATATTGTTGTTATGTTAATTGGATATTTCTTGTCGCGTCTTCTTGGTTGGAGTAAAAAAGCCAGCATAACTTTTTCTTCAGAATTAGGAATACAGAATACAACATTCGCTTTGATAATAACTGAAACAATATTAAAACAACACCTATTTGGAGCTCCAGCACTTCTTTATGCAATAACTTCTCTACCGGTAAGTTGGGCAGTCAATTATATATTAACAAAATATGTAAAATAATTATTTTTTAATTTTATTTAAAATTTTCTTCATTCTTTTTACTGTTTCAATGCTTTCACGTCCAGCCTTAAATTCTTTTTTGTAAATTTTATCTCTTCTCTTAATTTCTTTTATTGCAGCACTTCGACAAATTTTGTCATCGATGATTCCCTTTTTTGCCATGTTTATTCCCATGTCAGTTGGAGATTTAAATCTAGATAAAATTTTTTTTCCAGCAACTAAAGAATAAATTTTTCTTAAAATTTTAAAATTCTCAACATCCCGATTGTAATTAACAGCTTTGATTTTGTAAGCCTTCCAGTGATATGAATCAATCATGTTGTAGTCTCCCAAATCAGCAGTTGCAGCTTCATACGCAATATTTATTGGATGATTAAGTGCTAAATTCCAAATTGGAAATAATTCGTATTTACTAAATCCTGCATTAACACCATTTTTTCTTTCATTGTAAACTTGCGCCATTGCCGTTGCCATTTTTCCACTTCCCCCGCTAGCACCAGTTACAATAACTAGCTTAGTTTTCGTTTTGATAAACCGCTGTTTAGAAAAACCATCAATAATTTTGTTTACTTTATCTGGATATCCTTCAATTCTTTTGTGAGTATAAACTTTAATTCCCAAATTTTCAATTTCTTTTTTGAACTTTTTTACTTCACTTCTTCCTTCAAAAAAAGTAATACACAAATGATTCACTTCTAAACCATTTTTTCTAATTTCTTTAATGTCTTTTAATGTCTGCTCACGATAAGTAAGTTCAAAATCACCTAATCGTCTATCACTTTCTAAATCATTTGCATTAATACAATAAATTATTTCAAGTTCCCCTAAGTTTTTTAATAAATCAATTTTTGTTGTAGGCTTAAATCCAGGCAAAACTCTTGAAGCATGTCCATCATATGTTAACTTTCCTCCAAACTCAAGATATAATTTATCAAATTCATTTATTCTTTTTAGAACCGCAGCACTTTGTGCTTCAATATATCTCTCACTACTAAACCCCTTTTTTCGAATCATAAGTTAACAACGAAATATGTGTTTAAATAAATATTTAAAGAATATTTTCTTTAGTTCTCGATGAATAAGACTTTAAAATTTCTAATGATTTCAGACGTTTTAATTTTGACAAGTTTTGGTTTAATTGATCCTATTTTAGCAATTTTCTTTAAAGAAAATTTAATTGGTGGAAGTATTTTTATTGCAGGTTTAGCAGGAATGACTTTTCTTTTAGTAAAAAGTGCAATACAACTTCCGTTTTCAAAATGGGTTGATCATTCTTCTTACAAAAAAAGATTAAAGTGGTTAATAGCTGGGTCATTTTTAATTGCAATTGTTCCTTTAATTTATATTTTTGCAAAACATGTAAGAATGATTTTTATTGCACAAATTATTCATGGAATTGGAAGCGGACTAGCTTATCCAACTTGGTTAGGTTTATGGGTAACACACCTTGATAAAAAACAAGAAAGTTTTGAGTGGAGCATGTATTCAACAATAACTGGGCTAGGCGCAGCCTTTACAGCAGCAGTAGGTGCAGCAATTGCAGAATACATAGGATTCAATTATACATTCATGTTTGTTGGGGGAATTTCCCTAATTGGTTGCTTTGTTTTGTTCAAAGTTGATACAAAAGTAAGAAGGTCAAGAAAAATAAATTCAAGTTATCACAAAAGAAGAAAATTAATTAAAAATCACACAAGATAAAGAATATACTAGAATATATATTTTGAAAAACAACTTTTATAAACTCAAAACAACTAATTCTTTTATTCGAGGAGAACTAGGGTGAAAATGAAAAAAAGAAGTGAAATGTTTGTATTACCGTTTAAAGATTTAACAATTTTAGATGTTCCAATAGTTGGTGGAAAGAATGCTTCACTCGGTGAAATGTATCGTGAACTTGGAAGCCAAGGAGTAAAAGTTCCAAACGGTTTTGCAATAACTGCTTATGCTTATAGATATTTTTTAGAAAAAACAAAATTAAAAGACAGAATAAAAGAAATACTTTCTGATTTGAATACACACAACATAAAAAATTTAATGGAACATGGAGAAAAAGTTAGACGTGCAATTCTTAATGCAAAAATGCCAAAGGAAATAGAAAAAGAAATTATTTCAAATTATAAAAGACTATCTTCAGATTACAAAGAAAAGTACACTGATGTTGCAGTTCGTTCAAGTGCAACTGCTGAAGACTTACCAGACGCATCATTTGCTGGTCAACAAGAAACTTATTTGAATATCAAAGGAGAAAAGGCAATTTTAGAAGCCTGTAAAAAATGTTTTGCTTCTCTTTTCACAAATAGGGCAATTTCATACCGTGAAGACAAAGGATTTGACCACTTTAGTATTGCACTTTCAATTGGTGTACAAAAAATGGTTAGAAGTGACTTGTCTTCTTCAGGAGTTATGTTTTCAATTGATACAGAATCAGGATTCAAAGACGCAGTTTATGTTACAAGTATTTATGGATTAGGGGAAAACATTGTTCAAGGTGCAGTAAACCCAGACGAATTTTATGTTCACAAGCCAACATTAAAAGAAGGTTACAGGCCAATTATTTCAAAAAAAGTTGGTGAGAAAAAAATCAAGATGGTTTATTCAACATCCGGTCCTAAACCTGTAAAAAATATTCCTGTTTCATTAGAAAAACAAAAAGAATTTTCAATTACAGATAATGAGATTTTAAAATTAGCCGAGTGGGCTGTAATAATTGAAGAACACTACAAGAAACCAATGGACATGGAATGGGCAAAGGACGGAAAATCTGGACATTTATTTATTGTTCAAGCAAGACCAGAAACTGTTCAAAGTCAAAAAGATAAAAACAAACTTGAAGAATATGTTCTAAAGAAAAAAGGAGATATTTTAGTTGTTGGAAAGAGTGTTGGTTCAAAAATTGGTTCAGGAAAAGTTAGAGTGATTAAGGATGTTTCAGGAATTAATAATTTCAAAAAAGGAGAAGTTTTAGTTACAGAAATGACTGATCCAGACTGGGAACCAATTATGAAAATCGCTTCAGCAATTGTAACTGAAAAAGGTGGAAGAACATGTCACGCAGCAATTATTTCTCGTGAGCTTGGAATTCCTTGTGTTGTTGGAACAAATAATGCAACTGACAAATTAAAGACAGGAGAAAATGTAACTGTTTCCTGTGCCGAAGGGGAAAAAGGATTTGTTTATCGTGGAAAAGTTCCATTTGAAATTGAGACACACAATTTAGACAAAATACCAAAAACAAAAACAAAAATTATGATGAACATTGGAACACCAGAGCAAGCATTTGAACAAAGCTTTATTCCAAATGATGGAGTTGGTTTGGCTCGTGAAGAATTTGTAATTAATTCACATATTAAAATTCATCCAAACGCATTAATCGATTATAATAAAATAAAAAATAAAGAACTCAAAAGAAAAATTGATGAAATTACAGTTGGATATAAAGACAAAAAGAAATTCTTTGTAGACAAATTAGCCGAAGGAATTGCAATGATTGGTGCTGCATTCTATCCAAAAGATGTAATTGTTAGAATGTCTGACTTCAAATCAAATGAATATAGAAATTTAATTGGTGGTGAATTATATGAACCAACTGAAGATAATCCAATGATTGGTTGGCGTGGAGCAAGCCGTTACTACAAGGAAGGATACAAAGATGGTTTCGGCCTTGAATGTCAAGCACTAAAAAAAGTACGTGAAGAATTTGGATTAAAAAATGTTAAAATAATGATTCCTTTTTGTAGAACTGTTGAAGAAGGTAAAAAAGTTCAAGAAATAATGAAACAAAATGGACTCGCTCGTGGAAAAGACGGTTTACAAATTTATGTTATGTGTGAAATTCCTTCAAATGTTATTCTAGCTGATGAATTCAGTAAAATCTTTGATGGATTTAGTATTGGTTCAAACGATTTAACACAACTAACTTTAGGTTTAGACAGGGATTCAGAAATTGTCTCTGACATTTATGATGAAAGAAATCCCGCAGTTAAAAAATTAATTCAAACAGTAATTGAAAAGGCAAAGAAGAATCACAGAAAAATTGGAATTTGTGGTCAAGCACCTTCAGACTTTCCAGACTTCGCGCAATTCTTAGTTGAATGTGGAATTGATTCAATTTCTCTAAATCCAGACACAGTAATCAAGACTCGTTTAAAGATTGCTGAAAAAGAAAAAGAACTTGGAATTACAAAAAAGAAAAAAACTTCTAAGAAAAGGAAATAAATTTATTTATTTGAAATTAAGGAATTTTATTTAAAATATTTATTTTATCAAGATTAACTAAAACTACGGCAAGGATAGTTCCAATAAAAAGCATAAGAACAATTATTGTAAATATTTTTTTCAAATTAATTTTCATATTATTAAAATAAAAAGTTATTTTATTAATTTAACGAAATTGAAATATAATAAAACTTAAACTAATTTTTTAAGAACTTTCTCTCCTTCTTTTGTTCTTTTGTATATTCTTCCAGTCTTATCTTCTGGGTTTACAATTTCAACCAATTTTTTTTCTTTTAATTCGGCTAAAGCACGAGAAACTAAATTAAAATAAGTGTTACTATTACTTTTATAAATTTTCATAACTAATTCAGAGGGCATCATTGGCTTATTCAAATTTGAAATCTATGCCCTTTTCTCGTGAAGGGTTGATTAATCAGTTAGAATATGAAGTATTTACAAAAGAGCAAGCAGAATATGGTGTTAAATATGTTGGATATTAACAAACACACATTCTAGACACATTAATTTAACATTCCGCAAAAAGCGAAGCGTAGTTTTATTCAAGCAAAGCAGAATAAAACAAGCGGAGCTATTGTCTTAAAATTCCAAAACAAGCAAAGCTCTTGTCCCTTATCCCCTTCTAACTTCTCGCTTCCAGCTATTCCACACATATCTTTATAACTTCCCTATTCTAACATTCTTAATCAATCATACTTGTTAATCCTAAAATACATGCCAAAACTTAAAGACGCAGAACTAATTGCCGACAAAGCAAGAGAATCGATTTCTGACTTTTGTATAAATGAATGCCATGCATTTTGTTGTAGGAAAGGTTACATAATGGTTCGTCTTCACCAACTAAACCAAATGACAACAAAAGAAAAAAGAGAAATTTTAGAAAAAGAAGGAAACATAAAAGAACTGTTCTACTCAGGAAAATTTCAAGTAGATTTCACAAATTCTCTTGGTGGATGTCCAGCCCTAAAAGATAACAAATGCACAATTCATAAAAACCCAGAGAGACCAGAAGTTTGCCACGAGTTTCCAATTTTCATATTAGGGGACAAAATAAAAATATCTAAAAAATGTCCCGCAAATCAAAATAATAAATTCTATCCATTCATAAAACAATTTCAAGAATTAGGTTATGAACTAATTTAACTTCTAAAAAAATTATGAGTCAAAACCATTACTTTTCCACAAGGAGTTTTATCATATTGAATTAACATTTTGTCCTTATTTCCATATTTTTCTTTTGATTGAATAATCCTCTTGTAATCATCAACTTTTGATAAAACTAGTCCATTCCAAAAACCATTTTTCAAATAAGGATCAAGACTGTAATCATCTCCATATATTTTTGACATGAAATGACAACCAACAAATTCAAAAGGCATTGCCCAATTAATTATAAATTTTTCAAGAAAAGAAATCTCAATTTTATCAAGTTCTTTTCTTTTTTCTTCAAATTTCATAAAATTAAAAAGAGCCAAAGTTTAAAAAAATAATTAAAATAAAAAATAAATTTGTACCAGCATAAATGCTATTCTACGCGCTTTGATCTTGAAGAACTACAAACCAAGGTTTTCTTGTCCTAATAACTTCTCCAGTTTCAGCGTCGATTTCTGTACTAACATTTGCATTAGTTCCAAAAAGACCTAAAAATTTAGCACGAGTTCGTGTGCTAACTTCATAAGCCATTCTAGTTTGATTTCCTGTTCCAACTTCTTTTAATTCAATTGTACACGATTCGTTACAATTTCTTAATTTCAATTGTCTAATTGCAGTTTCACTTGCAGTGTCAGGCATAATTTTAATCTCAGCATTTTGTCCGTTAGAAAGTTGTGTATGAATTCTCAATCTATCTTGAACCATTTCTTGAGTTAAATTGCAATCATCACAATTAGCAACATGTTCACCAACTTGTAACATAATCCTGTTACCTTCAGATTTTATGCCAATCATCTTTCCAGATTGAAGTTGATATTCACCTTGTTCCAAAGCCATTCTTTGTCCAACGCCAGTTCCAGCCATTGTCACTTCAGGGTTTCCTCCTTGACCTCCTGCAGCAACAACATCATCATGGAAATCTCCAGTTCCATCACGTGGCATATCAGCTGCACCAACAAGACCAAAAACTAAGAAACTCAAAGTTAACATTAATAATACTTTTTTCATTTTTTAACCTCCTTAAACTTTTCTAACGGAAAAATTTCCGCAAGGGTTTGCAAAACAAACCCGAGGACCGAACAGAATTAAAAAAATTCTGTGAGTCCAATTTTTTCTAACGGAAAAATTTCCCGAAATAGTTTTGTTATACAAAACTTTGTTAAAATAATCAAGAAATATAACTTTAAATGATTTTTGATAAAAATATATTCGTCATAAATTCTATATAAACTAGATTCTTACAAAAATAGCAGAAAAGAAAGGTTTTCCATAAACTTTTTGTCTTCGGACAAAAATTCCAATTGTTTTCGAACAAATTGGTCGGAAAGGTATCTTTTCTGCAGCTTTTGCAGGAGGTGATTCGCAAAATTTATTTTGCAGGGTAATTTCCTGCACATTTTTTTAAAAAAACTTAAAAAGAATTTTTAATTTATTTTGTGATGAAAAAGAAATCATTTTTTAACAAATACAAAATTTCAATAACGATTGTAATAATTTTATTACTTTCAGCAATACTTTTTGTAAGTCTATCAAACAAACATGATGAAGTTTTAATTAAAACAAACAAAGGAGACATTGTAATAGAATTGTATGAAAATAAAGCCCCAATAACAGTTGAAAATTTTAAAACATACGTAAATGAAGGATTTTACTCAGGATTAGTTTTTCATCGAGTAATAAAAGATTTTATGGTTCAAGGAGGAGGTTTTGAAATAAACGGTGTACAAAAAGAAACACGTGCTCCGATAGTTCTTGAATCAAATAATGGATTATCAAATGAAAAATATACAATAGCAATGGCAAGAACAAACAGCCCAAATTCTGCAACTTCACAATTTTTCATAAATACAAATGACAACACTTTCCTAGATTATGGTTTGAGAGATCAAGGTTACGCGGTATTTGGAAAAGTAGTAAAGGGTTTTGATGTTGTAGACGAGATAGAAAATTCGCAAACTACAACAAAATACGGTTACATGAAAAACTGGCCAGTTGAAGATATTATAATTGAATCTGTTACAATCCTTTAATTCCATTTGAATATTTACTAAATATTTTTTCAAATCTAAAAACATATTTTTCAAGTCCCTTAAGTAACTGCCCATCTTCATCAACAAAAGAAGAATAGTTTGTTAACAAGTGTGCGTGCATTTCATCATCCATAATTTTTTTATGAATTAATTTAGTTTGCTTCAAAAAATCCCACATCCTCCAATAATCATTTTCATTAATTTGTGATAATTCATTTTTAACTTCGCGCTTATAATTTTTATTCAAATAAAAAAGCCCATGTGAAACTTCATGTTTGAAATTATCATAATCATTCTCCAAAGAAGAAATAATATAATAGTCTTCATTTTTTAATTTGTCAACTAAATCTAAAAGAGTTTTTTCTTCTTCACTCAAAGGGTCAAATTTACCCTCAAAGAAAGGCAAAAATGAATACTTTGGAACATTAAATCCTCTGGCAACATGACTTAATTTTATCTGTGCTTCTTTTACCCAGGGAATTTTACTAAACCATTTATTATAATCTTCAACACTAAAAAATTTATTTCTAAATTTTGGAGTTTCATAATGCCCGTGCAACCTCACAAAACTTTTTGTCAAATCTTCTGAAGATTGAAATTCAACATGAAATAAATTTGGATAAACTTCTTCTAATTCCATTAACAGAAATATATTCAAAAGTTTAAAACATTAATTATTCTTCAAATAAACATTTAATTACATTAGTTGCATATTCTCCAGAACCAAGCTCAAAACTTAAAACAACTTTTTGTTTTTTAGAATTCAATTCATCGTCAGCAATTTCAATAATTTTTAAATTTTTAACATCAACCCAAACTTTACGTAAAACCTCTTTTGGTTTAAGTGTAGGGCTCCTAGGCATTTCAAAAGATTTTAAATTTAATCCATCAAGACTAAGAAGATGTTTTGTCAATTCTTCAATTTCTCCATCTAAAACAGACTCACTTGAAACTAATTTCAATTCTTCATAATTCTCTGCTTCACCTTTCTTGTCTAAAAATTTCAAAGTTTCATTAAACAAATAAGATTGATAAGAATATACATACATCGTCCTTATTTTCTTTTGAAGTAAACTAATCGCGCCCAAAAAATCATTCTTGTATTTTTTCAAATGTTCAAGTAAAACAATTTCTTGATTCAACCAAGAAGGGATTTTTTTAATAACTTCGTCCCACTTGTTTTCTTTCACAATTTCTTTCCAATTTTCTTCTAAATATTTAATGAATTTATCATGCTCTTCTTTTCTGTTTTCAGGGGCGGCGATTAAAATATTAAATAAGGCCTTTTCAAAATCTCCTCGTAACAAATATTTACCAATAACTGGATTTTTTCCCATAAAACCAAAACGCTGTGAATCAAAATAATTTAAAACGCCTTTTTTTTGTATTTTAGAAAAATTCTTTTTCATTATTTCTATTTCTTCATTAGTTAAATCTCTAAGAGTAATTGTGAATTTATTTCCAATATTGTCCCCTAGTGCCAATCGACGAGGAAACATTCCAACAAATTCCAATTTCAAATCATTAAAATGTTCATTAAATTTTCTAACATCTTCTTCCCAACCATGGCGAAGTCTTCTAAGTGAAATTAATTGTGTACTTATAGCTTGTCTATCCTTAGTTCCAGCAAAATGCACATCACGAATTTGAATTTTAAACGAGCGACAAATTTGTTCAATTGCTCTGTTAACAGTATAATCTTTTTTTGTTAAAATAAAATAATGAAATCTAGGATTAGCTATTTCTTCTTCTTGGTTTTTCAAATGCTCCAAATCATAAACTTCATCAACTCTAAAATCTTCTGGAATTTGTTTTAATATCATGATAAAACTAAAATTTTTGGTTTTATAATGATTTGTAAGCGAATATATTCTCCAAATTTACTAAATACCACTTTTTCTTAATAAACTTGGAGGTGTAATATGAGAAAACCACTTGATACAGTAGCTTTGATTCTTGTACTAATTGGTGCTCTAAATTGGGGACTAGTAGGAATATTTAGTTTTGACTTAGTCGCTGGAATTTTTGGAGCAATGTCTGTAGTTTCAAGAATTATTTATTCTTTAGTTGGAGTAGCTGCAATTTACGGAGCTTTCAGCTTTTTTAGAGAATAAATCTAACTAATTTTTTTATTATTTCTTTTTTATAGTAACACATTTATTTAAATTGTATTTCAATTTAATAGTTATGACAAATAATTATATTGGTAAACAGACACAGATTATCTTTGATAATGAAGCTTATCAACTGAGCATTTTTAACGAAGGAAAAATAAAATATTCAGAAAATAAATACGAGGAAGTTAAAGAAGAAACAAAAACAAAACAAAGACTTCCTTCTCTTTTTGAAAAGTATTCTGACTTAGAATTAAAATTTAATTAATCCGAGTAAGGGCATTCACCATTCATTGGCATTCTTGCATTTCCTCTAGAAAAACCATCTCCTCTTGGACCTTTCATTCCATTAAATCCTTCTGGTCTTAGTGCCTCAAGTTGAGTTTCTAATTCACTAACTAAATCAGTGTCCCCAGATTCTCTTGCATCTCTAAGTGAATCCATCAAGTCTCTCATTTCAATCATTTGTGCATGTCTATCAACAGCCAAATTGAAATTTTCTTCAGTTAATTGAGACAGGTGCGCTTCTTTCCAAGCTTGAAAATCTCCTGCTTCAATAGCTGATTCAATTGAGTCGTAGTTTTCACCATTTACCCAACCAAAAGCTGATACAAGGCCAACTCCTAAAAGTGCAACAGCAAGAACTGCAAATAATCCTTTTTGTGCTTTCATCTTTTTTTCCTCCATTAAACTTTCTCAACGAAATTGTTTCCCAATCAATTTAGTTTGATTGAGAAAAGTTTCCGCAAGGAATCTGCAAAACAGATTCCGAGGACCGAACAGAATTAAAAAAATTCTGTGAGTCCAATTCTCAAAGTAAATAATTTTTATTTATAACCAAGAAGAAAGAAAAATGTGCATTTTAAGTCCACACAAAAATATTAAAAACAAGAGTAATTTCTCTTAATCATGACAAGAGTAAAAATAACAACTAATTTTGGAGACATTCTGATAAATTTGTATAAAGACATGCCAATTACAACGGGAAACTTCATTAATTTAGTTAAACAAGGAATTTATGACAATACAATTTCACACAGAATTATTGAAGACTTCATGATTCAAGCAGGAGACCCAACAGGAACAGGTTTTGGTGACCCAAAAATACCAAACATAAAAGATGAATGGACTCATGCTGGAGGAAACAAAAACAACAGAGGAACTGTTTCTATGGCAAATGCAGGCCCAAACACTGGCTCCAGTCAATTTTTTATAAATTTAGTAGATAATAATTACCTAGATAGAAATCACCCAGTATTTGGCAAAATAATCGAAGGAATGGATGTTATAGATAAGATTGCAAAAGTTAAAACAGACAGAAATGATAAACCACTAAATCCTGTAAGGATAATAAAAGCTGAAATAATTTAAGAATAATGAAAAAGGAAAAAAATATAAAAAAAAGAGCAAGAAAAGAAAAGAAAGAAACATCTGGACAAGTTTTTATTGGGTGTGTTATTTTAGGTGTTGCAATCGGTGCACTTTTTGAACATATTTGGATTGGCACATTATTTGGTATTGGCATTGGTTTTATTATTAAATCCGTTTTAGAACCCAGAAATTAATTCTTTACTACAATAAACAATAAAAAGAATTCTAAACAAAAAAGATAATGCAAAAAGAATTATATTTTATCACAGAAAATGAAAAAAAGATTAAAGAAATTCAGGCACTTCTTCCATACGTTAAACAAATGAATTTAGGCTTGCCAGAAATTCAAGAAAACAATTCAAAAAAAATTATTGAAGAGAAATTAAAAACTGCACATAAACTATACCCTAATTTAGAATTCATTGTTGATGACACTTCCCTTTATTTTGACGCCCTAAATGGTTTACCTGGACCATTAATTAAATGGTTCTTAGAAAAAAACTCATTAAAAGAATTATACAACATTTGTGATAAATTAAAAAATTATAACGCACAAGCAAAAACTATAATTGGTTACAAAACAAAAGAAGGAAAACATTATTTCTTTGAAGGCCTTATTGAAGGAAAAATTGTAAGTCCAACAATTGACAATTATTTTAGTTGGGATGCAATCTTTAAACCAAATGGTTATGAATTGTCATTTGCAGAAATGACTTTGGAAGAAAAAAATAAAATTTCTATGAGAAAAAAAGCAATAGAAAAATTAAAAGAATTTTTAGAAAACGATTCAAAATAGATATTACACAATATATTTCTTTAAAAAATAAATTAGGTTTTTCGTTAAATGAGTGAAAACACAGGATATCTAGTTGGTTCTTTTTCAGGAACAGAATGGAGAGACAGATACATTGAAAATAATCCTCAAATAATTTGGGAAGATCCTAGATATCACGAACAAAGTTCCATTAAAAGATTAGTAACTTCAGATATTTCTTCAGCAAGAAATAATGAGTTTCCAGTTGGGCATAGAAGAAAAGGAAAAGCTCTTGGAACAATGTCTTATGCTGAAATGGCAGAAGCGAGAGCAAAAGGAAAAACAATAATTGTTACAGATGAAAATGAAGAAAACGACAGCATTTTAGAAAAAATAGCATCTTATTACACACATTCTGAAGAAGATACATATAACTTATTAAAAAACCCTGAACTCTTACAATCAAAATATTCCTCCCTCCCAGTAAAAACTACTTTTGGAAAATATGAAAAAATATTCTTTGCTGGAGACACACATTCAATTCTAGATTTAACAAAAAAATTAAACCAAACAAAACAAATTGTAACAAATGGAAATTTAGAAAATTTCTCAAACAATGTAGATTTAGTTGTAATAAACTTTGAAGAAGGCTGGAATGATAAAGGCGTTTTTTACTTGGGTTTGGCACACGCATTAAATATTCCTTCAATAATTTTGGAAGGAAATAATCTTGCATATCCCCCATTAACTGGAATTGCAAACAAAACTTTTTTTGGAAAAGAACGTTATAATAATTTGGAAAAATTCCTATATTGTCCAAACGATTTTGAATTTTCCCTAAACACAGAATTAGAAATGAATCTCGCACTAAATTATGCAAACGAAAATGGATTCGAAGGAATAAGTAAAACAAGTGTTACAACTCCTTGTAAAAATGTTTATTTTGGAGGAGACACAGAAAACTTAAAACCAACAATTCATTCATTAAAACATTCTGGAAAAAAGCAAATTAAAAATATAACTAAAGATACAGACTTAATAGTTGTTAATTTTGAATGTGGACCAAATTTAACTGGATTAAAAGAAATGTACTTAGGTTACAAGGCAAAAATACCAGTTATTCTTTTATCAAAAGAAGAGGAGTTACATAAAGAAATTGCGGAATTATCTCGTAGACCACTCGTTGGAGAAAAGCGTTTCGAACAATTAAACTATTATTTAGAAAATTTAAATTCTCAACACATAAATGATGAAGCCGTGTTGTACTACAAATTAATGGAAAAATTCAAATAACCCCAAAAGTAGCAACACGAATTTTATAAAATCATTAATTCTTTTACCTAAATGAAAAAAGAAATCCTTAATTTTATTAGAGAAAATAACTTATCTCCTTTCAATCAATTGAAAACACAACTAAAGCCAAATGACTCAATCTATAAAACAACTGATGCAAAAAAAATACACACAAAAACAATAAACAAAATTTCAGAAAATTTTATTTTCAAAGACACTTCAAACATACTTCAATTTTTTAGTTTCACAAATAAAGTTGAAGAGATAAAAAAAAGACAAGAATTTTTTAACAAGATAAAATCATCTGAAAAACTAAATAACTTCTTTCTAAAAGAAATAAAAAAACCAAAAAAATGGTGGAAACCCGAATATGATGTTGTTGTAGTAACAGAAGAAGCAAATACTTTTAATAAACTAAAAGAAATGAATTGCCCCGTTCAATTAATTATTTCTGAACAAGATGTCATTTTATTAGAATCAAAAGATTTGGTGCAAATAATCGATTGTCCAGAATTTGGAATTGCACTTGAATCGCTCCCACAAGGAATTTTTTATAAAAACATAGAAGAAATTTATTTAGAAAGACACCTAGAAACTTTTTCTGGATGGATTGAAATAATTAATTTATTTAATGAAAATAATTCAATAAATGAAATTAAAAATTTGGTAAGTGAATTAACTCCCTTGATAAAATTAACAAAAAATAAAGAATCAGAAATTATAGATGCCAACACAATTGAGAAAAGAATTTTAGAGGCAAATGAAAAGATAAGTGAAAAATTAAAAGAATTGACACTATCCGGAACTGAATTAATGCAAATTTTGTCAAAAGGAATTTTACCAACGGAGATAAAAAAACTAATTGAAGAAATTTTAGTTGAATTTGAAATTCCAAGAAGAGTTGTTGAAATACAAATTCCGCTAAAAACCAACGAAGAAGAACTTGAAAGATTAATTTTAGAACAATCAAAAGATGAATATTCAAACCTAGCAGAAAAGATAAAAGAATATTCTATTGAATTAAAAAATATTCCAAATAGATTAAAAGAATTTGAAGAATTAATTTTATATTTTGATTTCATTTCTGGGGTACAATCTTTTTTAGAAAATGAAATTAATTTCCCAGAAATAAATGAAGAATTAATTTTAGAAAATGTTGTTAATTTATTGATTGAAAAACCAAAACCAATTTCATTTAATTTATCTACTGATTCTCGTTGTTCTATTCTAACGGGAGCAAACTCGGGAGGAAAGACAACGTTAATTGAACACGTTTTGCAACTAGTTTCAATCACGCAATTAGGACTTGCTTCAAGGGGAAAAATTAAAATGCCTTTATTTGAAGAAGTTTATTATTTTGCAAAAAACAAAGGTTCAGCTTCAAAGGGAGCATTCGAAACCTTGCTTACACAAATGTCTGAAATTAAACCAGGAAACAAAACTTTAATTTTAGCAGATGAAATTGAAGCAGTAACTGAACCAGGAGTTGCAGGAAATATTATTGCCGCAACTGCGGAGTTCTTTTTAGAAAAAAATTGTTACCTAATTGTTGCAACACACTTAGGACACGAAATAGAAAAAATTCTTCCAAAAAAAGCACGTATCGACGGAATTGAAGCAAAAGGATTAACAGAAAATTTTGAATTAATCGTTGATCATAATCCTGTTTTAGGAAGACTTGCTCACTCAACACCTGAATTAATTGTGGAAAAAATGGCAAATGTCGAAAAGAAAGAATACTTCAATTTTTTAAATAATTTTTTGAAAAATAAAGACTAACGAATTTTTTCATATTTTAAGTAAATGCCTAATTCTTTTGCTTTTTCCTCTAAATTTTTTATCTCCTTTTCTGGGTTAAAATTTTTATTATGTATTTCCCTTGAAAAAAATAAACGTAAATTTTTTCTATATTCTTGTAAAATGGAATCTTTTTTTTCAACAGATTCTGGAATTTCTTTCCAATCAAAATACCAAACACCTTTCGAATCAGAAGCACCTTTCAAATAATTCATGTTATTTTTCAAATTTGATAAATCTCTTGAACTAGGAGGCACATAATTTCTAAATTTAGTAAAAAGTTTCTTAGGATGAATGTGTGTATAAATTCCATTTTTTTGGGAATCATTTAATCTTTTTATTAAATTTATATCTTTTGTAGAAGAACATTCATCACTTTTAATTCCTACATCATACCAATACTTTCCATCCCAAAAATAACTATCTTCTAAATTATTTTCTTCTGCCAATTTACTAATTTGATAAAGTCCTTTGTCTTTTGATAGAAAATATTTTGAACCAGTCCCTTGCACAACTTTAATTTTATCTTCTTCAGACGGAAAAAGAAAAAAAGGAATGAGTGCCAAAGTTTTTAGTAAATTTTTATTAAATTTCATTTTAACCATATAAACAAAATTCCTCCCCATTTTCAACATTTAATTCAAAAGAATTATTGAATTTTTTATCTTGTTCTAGTACTGAATTCTCTTTACTATTTTTTAAAAAATCTTCAAACTCCTTGTAAATTTTAAAATTCTCTTTCGCTTCTTTTTTATTCCCTAATTTAAAGTTTGCAAGTGCTAAATAATGATAAATTTTATGATTTCCCAGCCCTTTACTTAATTCAATTTCAAAATCTCTCAAGGCATAATCAAATTTTCCAATTTGATAAAATGCCCTCCCTCTTTCCAAATGAACTCCTCTTTCGTTTGGGTCACATTCTATTGCTTTGTCTAAATTAACAATTCCCGAAGAGAAATTTCCCAAATTATTTTCAACTTTTCCAAGATAATAATAAAGTTCTGGTTCCAAAAAACCTTGTTTTAGTGCAGTATTCAAGTCTCCTTTAGCCAACAAAGTATTAGAAAATTTTTCCGTCTTCATCCTAGCAATTGATCGGTTAATATATGCCTCAGGATATTCATTTTGAAGAAGAATCGCTTTTGTATAATATTGAATTGCTTCTGAAATATTTCTATTATTCTCACCAAGAAAATTCAAAAAAGAAGGAACAACAAAGGAGAGTTCTTCAATTCGATAAAAATCTTTTGTTTTTACTCCAAACCCATTTGAGATAGTATTATCAATTTCAATTAAATCTTGTTTATTTTTCAAAATATTTCCTAAATGATTTTTTTGTTTCAAAATCTTTAAATTTTTAACACCCTTGTTTTGTGAAACTGTACTCATCAAATAAGTCAAAGATCTACAATCTCCAATTGAATCAGTAGCTAATCCAGATAACTGATTAGTTATTACCTGAGTAAATGGAACAGATTCAAATTGATATCGATTAAGTTTAGAATCATTTAAAGAATCAAAAATAAATTTTGCCTTTCCAAGATTATCTTTTCCAATATAATTTATACCTGAAACAATTTTATCATACATTTTCAAATATTTATTCAAGTCCTTCTCATTTTTAACTTCTGGAGAAAATAAAATTAAAGGGATTTTCAAATCATCGTTGTATTTTCCATTAATACACTCATCAAAAGTTTTCTCTTCCAAAGATTTTGATTTCACAATATTTGTCATATCAAAACAAAACACTTTCACTTTTTAAATTCTTCTTTTGTCACTTTCTAAAAGGGGTGACAAATATTTTACCACAAAAGTTTATATAATGAAATAAATTAAAACAGCTATGGAAAAAGAAATCGGTAAAATACAAAAAAGGGATGACACAGACATTCTAATAAGAATCGATGACTTTGCTGATAAACGAGGGTTAACAATCCGAGAATTTGTAACAAGTGATAGATACACTGGTTTTACAAAGGCAGGAGTTAGAATTTTAGCTAAAGATTGGCCAAAATTCAAAGAGATGATTAACTCAATTTCTGATGCAGATATGAAGGATGTTGCGGTTGAAGAACAAAAAACTTTACCTGAAGAATCTGAAGAAATGCCAGATTATTAGTAAAAGACAAAATTTATTTTTTATTTATTCTATTTTAAAATCGATAACCCAATCAAAACTGTTTAATTTTTGAACAAGTTTTCTTAATTTTTTTCCACCACATTGAACCAAATAATGATAAATTTCATATCCTTTTTCTTTATCAAACTCAATTGAGAGCATTTTTACTTTTTGAAAATTTTTAAGCAATAAATCAATATTAAGGTTTGAGCCAGCCTTAGTTTTAAGTTCTATTTTCTTTTGATAAGAACCAATTCCTTTGTATTTCATCAAATTATCAATTAAAATAATTGACCAAATGAAAAAATAAATCATTCCCGCAATGTAATAATATCCCGTTCCAACAATTAAACCAAATATTGCAAATAACCAAATACTTGCAGCAGTTGTAAAACCAAAAATTTTGTCCGTTGTTTTAATTAAAGCCCCAGCCCCTAAAAAACCAATACCCGTAATGATACTTGCAAGTAAAGGGAGAGGATTTTCAACATTTAATTGCATTGCAACAATTGAAAGTGCACAAGAACCAACAGCAACAAAAATAAATGTTCCAAAACCAATTGGCTTATGACTTCTTTGTCTTTCAATTCCAAATAATAATGCCAATGAAAAAGTAAGCAAGAGCTTAATTATATCTTCAATCATCAAAAAACAACTTTTTTTTACTATTTAAGCTATATTGTACTCAAAAACTTTAATTTTATTATGAATATTAATTCAAAACATTTATAAATTATTATGAATATGTATTCATAAGTTAAAGTTACTTTAGCTATTAAATTAAACAAGGAGAAAAATAAAAATGCCAAATAAAGACAGAACAGGTCCAAGAGGGGAGGGTCCAAGAACTGGTAGCCAAAGAGGTAACTGCCCAGATAAAACACTAGAAGTAAACCCAAATGAATGTAGAAAAGGAAATGGACAAAGACCCAGGGGATGCAAAAGAGGAACAAATGAATGTAGAAATAAAAATTAATTCTACTTTCTCCAATATTAAAAATTATTTATTATTTTACAAAAAAGAATATGAATAAGTATTCAAAATATTTATATATTCTTTTTATTTTTATTTTTTATGTCAAGACCATGTAAAAATAGAAAAATTAGAGGAAAGCCAAATTCAAATCATTTCAAACCAGCAGGAATTCCAAGTTCAAATTTAGAAGAAATTGATTTGACACTTCCTGAATTTGAAGCAATAAGATTAATTTATGTCTTGAATTTACCCCAAGAAGAAGCTTCAAAAAAAATGGAAATTTCTCAACCAACACTTTCAAGAATATTAAAATCTGCAATTAAAAAAATTTCTGATGCAATTGTTAATGGAAAATCCATAAAAATAAATAACATTTAAAATATCTAAAAAATTAATAACAACATGAAAAGAGGAATTAAATCTAAATTAGTAACCATTGGAATAATTTTAGCAATAATTCTAATATCTTTTTTTTCACTTTCAAAACCAAAAAGTGAATTAACTGACGCAGACATTGCAAAATGTATCGGAGAAAAATCAATTCTTTATGTTCAACTCGGTTGTTCACATTGTAAAGCACAAGAAGATTTATTTGGAGACAACTTACAATATCTAAATATTATTGATTGCTTCTATGAAAACGAAAAATGTCAAGACATAACGGCAACTCCAACTTGGAGAATAAATAATAAAAATATTGTTGGTGAACTTTCAATTGAAGAATTAAGGAGTTTAACAAGATGTTAGAAAATTTTTTACGTATAACTGGACTTGCACTAGCTGATTCTGTTAATCCTTGTGCAATTGCCGTTCTAACAATGGTTTTAGTTTCAATTCTGATAGAAAACCCAGGCAAAAGAAAAAATGTTTTATTAGCAGGTTTTGCATTTATTACTTCAGTTTTCATTGGCTATTTAGTTTATGGAACAATAATAATTCAATTCTTCAAGGTATTTGCAGAATTTTTAAGACACAGCTCAATTTACGTTTACAAGGGCCTAGCCATACTTGCAATGGTTCTCGGAGGATTAAACATAAAAGATTATTTCTTTTACAAGAAAGGAAGCTTTGCAACAGAAATGCCACTCTTTATGCGACCAAAGGTAAAGAAAATAATTAAGGATATAACAAGCCCTAAGGGAGCTTTCACAATCGGATTTATTGTAACTTTATTTTTGCTTCCATGTACAATGGGGCCATATATTATCGCATCGGGCCTACTAGCAGAAATAGGAACACTTGCTGCAATTCCCTGGCTTATGTATTATAATTTACTATTTGTTTTACCAATGATAATTATAGTTTTAATTGTGTATTTTGGATTCAAAAAAGTTGATGAAGTTAGTGGATGGAAAGAAAGAAACATAAAAAGATTACATTTAGTTGCAGGAATATTACTTTTCTTAGTTGGAGTTGCTCTACTTAATGGGTGGATTTAGGTAAACAGCACTGAATAAAGTTTATAATACATTTTCTATTAATCAAATTATGAAAAAATTAATACTCCTAATGTTGTTAATTTCAATTCCATTTGCTTTTGCATGGGATGATTGTGTTTCAGGAGAAGTTAATTGTGAATACCCGGGAGACTGTGCTTCTTACATTGATACAAACTTAAACCAAATATGCGATCATTCAGAACCAATTCCTTCTTCATATCAATTCATTTCACTTTCTGTTCCAGTGGTAGTTACAGAAGAGCACGACTTAATTACTGGAAAAGAACTAAAAGAAAAAACAATTGAAGAAGTTGCAGTTATTTACAATATAGATAAAGAAGAATATGCTAAATTACTTTCTGATAAATATCAAATACAAATTTCAACAACTGATTCCTTTCAGTTATTACATGATGAATACGGTTTAGAACCAACAATTGCTAAAGAAATTGCAAATGAAATTTCTCTTGAGTCAAAACAACTAGAAATAAAAAAAGAAGCAGTTGAAATTAAAGTAATTAAATATCACCCAATTCAAATATTAGCAATAATTTCTATTTTATATTTTGCTTCTTGGTTTTTAACAAAAAAAGAAAAATTATCAATCACTATTCATAGAAAAATTTGGAACATTCTGCTATTAACTTCATTTGTTGTGACAGCTGTGTTAGGATTCTTAACAACAACACAAATAGTTTATGGGTGGCCAATAACAAGAATAAGGAATTTACATGTTGATCCTGGAATTGCCTTTGTAACTATTGGTTTTTTCCACACTTTTTGGCATATTCCCTATTTGAAAAGAATTTTAAAATTCAAAGATTAAGAATAATTAATTGGTTCTTCTATAAAAGGTTCATTGTCCTTTTCTTTTGGGTGACAAAAATTACAACTGCATTTTCCACATTTGCAACATTTATGGCAATTTGAACACAATTGTCCACTGCATTCTTCACATTCTCCTTCAGAGGCTGCAAGTTTTTTATCTTCATCCATTATAAAAAAAGAATAAATAAGAATATATTATTTAAGGCGAATATATTAATTTGATAATATCATTATTATTTCTTCATACTTTTCTTCTAGACTTTGATTATGTAAATGTTCAGAATAACGAAGTCTATCAAAATCACTTTGCAAGGGATAAATCTCCTGATTTTCTAAATTAGAAGATAAAATATAATCAAGTGATTTTTTGTTTGGAGAACCCAAGTTATAAGTATTCGCTATTGAAGCCTGAGTTTTTGGTTCCAAGACATAATCTATAAAAATATAAGAACCCAATACATTTTTAGAATTTTTTGGAATAACAAAACTTTGTAACCACCTTATTCCGCCTTCTTTGGGTATTACAAACTCTGTCTTTTCAGACAAATAGCCATTCCTTCCTCCTGCAAAGATTAAAGAATTATTTTCAAGATATTTTCCTAGCTCAGAATAAGGAATTTTTTGTGGTAAATAAGTTTTATTTAAAATAAAATTTTTTAATATTAAAAAATCATTTTCATTTTCAGGAAAAGTTTTTCCTAAAGAAATAAGTGACATCATTGACATTAATTCATAAGGACTATCTAAAATACTTGTATTTCCAAGATAAAGGGGGTCACACAAAATTATCCAACTCAAAGGTCCTTGCAATTGAAATTTATCTGTATTAATGTAAATCCCAATCGTTCCAAAGAGATAAGGCACAGAATATTTATTCTTAAGATCAAATTCATTATTAAGATAAGTTGAATCTAAATACTTGTAATTCTTTAATTTAATCTTATTAATTTTTTTCAATTTTTCTTGTTCTTTTAAATTATATGTCAAATAATCATTGCAAAGAATTAAATCATAACTCGCCCCACTTTCAATTTCTTCAAAAAAATCAACTTCATTTACATAAGTAGTAACTTCAATTTTAATTCTAGAAGATTCATAAAATTCTTTTACAAGATAATCAGGAATAAAATTCTCTGGAGCATAGATTGATAAAGTTTTTGGCATAGTTAATTCTCGATAAGAAGAAATTCCAATAAAAGAAGAAAACAAAATTAAAAAAAAGATTAAAACAAAAGTTAAATATCTTATTTTCATTTTTTTGCCCCCTTAATTAATATTTCAAAATAAATAATAAGCACATTTAAATTTATAACAAGTAAAGACAAAATTTCAATAACTGAAAAACTCATTATAGAAAAAACTATCCACAAGAAAAGTAATAAAAAATAGGAAAAACCATACTTCCAAGAAATATTTTTAAAATGAAATAAAATAAAGATTAAAGAAAAGATATTGAAAATTAAACCTTTTAAAAAATATTGAAATCCAAAGAAATTAAAAAATAAATGAAAATAATCAAAAGCGCTAAAAAATTCAATTAACATTAAAATAAAAAATCCAGACAAGATAAAAAAGGATAATTTTGGTAATTTATATTTCCTAATAAATAATAAAAGTATTAAAACAAAAGTAATAAATAAAATTATCAAAATAAATGAACTTCCAATTGTAAATGCTCGAATTATTTCTTCCATTTTCTAATAACCCCCCACAATAAAATAAACGAAAATAAAGTTGCCGCACTAGTTACATATTCTTCATAGAATTCGACAATCAAAAAAGAAGCAAAAAAAGACAAAAAACTTGCTATAATTATGAAGGGGATGAATAAATCTAAATTCTTTAATTTAATTGCAAAAAACATTGATCTAAATAACAAATAAGTTACAAAACAAGACAATAAAGTTATATAGAAAAAATTAATCATTTCCATTTTTTATTGCCTCCAAAACCTTCTAACAAAAATATTAATCCGATAAATAAAATTATTATTAGTCCTGCCCAGGTATTGATATAAACTATTCCGCCAAGATAAGATTCATATTGTTGCAAAAGTATTTCTCCTAGCTTTTCAAAAAATATTAAAAAAGCACCAAAAAAAACAAGTTTATGTTTTTTATAATTTCTTTGCAAAGAAAATTTAATTAATAACCCAGATAAAAAAACAGTAACAAGATCAATTGAATTTTCCAAAAAAGATTTATTATATCCCCCCATAAAATAACCCAAAAGAAAAAAATAAATTAATAAAAACAATATTAAAATAAAAGAATAAGTAAGATAATTTATTTTTTTAAATCTTGGAAAAAATAACTCTTCATTATTAACTAAAATATACTTTTTACTCAATTTATTTGAAACAATATATATAAAGATAAAAATAAAAAAAGCAATTAAAAATAAAAGATACAGATCATAATTTTTCTTTATTGAGGTTGTTTCATCTATTAACTTTTGTCTATTCATCTCCGTTAAAAAACACAAATTAGGTATCTTTATGTGACTATGCGTCCCAAAAATTAAATCCCCATAAAAATTAAATGATTCTGTAAAAGATCCATCTCTTGTATGAATTTCATATGATCCTTCAATACAATGTTTTGTATTTTCAGATCTTATCTGTTGTAATAATATTCCTTCACTAGAATTTTCAATAGGACTTGCCAAAAGCCCATCTTTATTTAATAAAAATGATAATGTGTGTTCTGCCAAAAAATTTGGGTCTTCCATTAAATTATAAACTTTATTTGCATCAACAATAACAACATAATCTCCTAAAAAAACGTCCCCCATAAAAGAAGGAATAAAATAAACAAAAGACAAAATCTCTTTATCTCCATTATTATAATAAACTGGACCATAAACAGAAGAAGAATTTTTTTCTTTTGATTCAAGATAAACTTGTTTCAAACCAAGAAAATCAGAAGTAACATATATTCCATTATATCCTTTTGTATCAGAATCATAAATTATTTTTCCAAAAGAATTAACTAACAATAACGAATCATATCCTTTATAGTAATAAAATCTATTAAGAAAATTATTTTCTTCCTTTGAAATATTACTTAGAATACTATAATCATCTACAAGGGCTGTAGAAACCAAAACCAAAGTCAAATTATCTTTTGTTTTTGTTAATATTTTTTCGGATTTGGCAAATTTATATAAAGATTCATTTTCCAAATTTAATGTGTAAAAAGATTCTGAAGATTTACTCCCATTCAAAAGATCCAATCTCATGTCTAAAAATTCTTGTGAAACTATTTCTTCTAATGATTTTCCTTCTAATTCTTTATTTGTATGAACCAATATTTTTCCAGTTTCCAATACATAAATTGCGGTATAACCATTTTCACCAATTTTTTTTAATGCTAAATTTCTAAATTGTGGATTATTAACAAGTTCTGTTGAATTTTTTTCATTATTAATTAAATAATTTTGAATTTCTTTTGTTGTTATTTTTGAAAATTCATTTACATCTGAATGAACTGAATTAAGATTATATTCAAGTTTTCTTGTAAATAATTCTCTTGTAAAATCGGTTTTGGATAATGAATTTAATGTTATTAATGTATCATAAAAATAATTACTAATTCTTTTTGAATTTAATTCAGAAAAACCTATTAAATTATATTTTTGATGCTCGACAAAACTATTATTATTAAAAAAAATAATTGAAAAAAATAATATGTATGCAAATAATAACGGGACCATAAATAAAACTAAATATGTAATTTTTGAATTATTTTTCATTTCACCTTCACCTCTTTATTTTTAATTAAGATTATATATAACAGAAATGTAATAAAAAAATAAGCAATAAAAGGATAAATGAATTGGTTAAAATTACTGAATTTATAAAAATCTCTATTGAAATTTTTTTTCGTGTCTCCTGTGATAAAGCAAGCATCAATAGAAGAGATTTTTGAAAAAACACCATAAAAATAATTATCTTCATAAATTTGAGGATTTTTGGAACAAGAATTTAATAAGTCTTCATCAAAAGATATTTTATTATAATCATCTAAATAAAATAAATTTTTTTGATAAAAATTATTGAAAAATAAAATTTCTTCAGAAGAAAAGAATGGATCAAACAACAAAGATTCGATTTTTTCTAAAGAAATTATTATACTAATGGTTCCAAGGAAGTCATTATTTTCAACATCAAAAACTTTTGAATAAATATAAAATTCTTTATTTTCTTCATCAAAATAAATTCCTGAATCTTCAGCAAAATTTACTTGTTTAGGAATATTTGTAAAATTATTAAGATTCCAAAAAAGAAAATTATCCTTATCAAAAATAAAAAAATTTGAATACTCTTTACTCAAAGCAAGATATTTTATTTCATCTTCAATTTTTAATTTTTCTTTATTATTGTTATTTTTTAAATAATTTTGCAAACTAAGTGAATTAGAAATCATTAAACCATCTTCTAGAGCATATCTAAAATAATCATCAACTATATCGGATTTTATTAAAGAATTCTGATAATATTCATGATAACTTGTTTCCTTGACTAAATTTTTTTCAATCAAAATAAACGGAAAAATATTTAGTAATATCACCAACAATAATATGAATAAAAAAACAAAAATAAATATTTTGAAAGGCCTCATAAAACTAAATCACTTTTTTAAATTAACTTCTTTATTTGAAAGTTTTATCCCCAAGTATTTTTAATTATCCCCTCTAAATACAAGTTCCCAAAGTACCACCATTATAGTTAATACACCCACTAACATTAATATTTTCTGTAACTATAAGGTTACCATTTATTTTTAAATTATTTAGAATAAAATCTCCATCTATCAAAGGCGTCGTTGTATTTTCAATATCTATCATTAATCTTCCACTAATGGAATTATCTGTTCCAACATCGCTCCCGATAAAAATTGTGTCATTTCCAGTATTTTGAAAACCTGACCTAGTACCAAAAGCGATTACATTATTTCCAATATTATTTTTTAATGTATCTGCACCAAGCCCTATTGAATAATTTCCAGAATTACCCAAAAGTGAACTATATCCAATTCCAATATCAAAATTTCCCGTAACAGAATTAGCAGAAAATGTTCCCAATCCGATATTTTGATTTCCTTCAGAAGAAGATCCAGAATAAGCACCAACAAAAGTATTTGAATTTCCCTTATTTAATTGTCCTGAAAGACTTCCAATAAAAACAGAATCATTTCCTTCATTCCAAGTCCCAGAATTTGAACCAATTGATACAACATAATTACCAATATTTGCCGCTGCTGCATATATTCCAAATGATTCAACCCTCTCCCCCAAATTTTCAGCTCCTGCTTGTGAACCAACAGCAGTTAATAATTTATTTTGATTCAAATTAGCTGCTTGATAACCAACAGCAGTGACGCCAGATCCTTTATTATTATAACCAGATTCATAACCAATTGTAGTTACACTATCTTGAGAATTATTATATCCCGCACTTTTTCCAACAAAAGTTACTTTATTCCCAATATTTTCAAAACCTGAAAATTCTCCCAATGAAACATTATCTCCACTCATATTTATCGTATTTGAAAATAAATTATTATTGCCTAAATTAACATCCTGTGTAGCTCCCGAGTAAGGAACTAATCCAGAGGAACCTATTCCTGCAGTAATTGCAGTATCCACATATTCTTTATCAACTAAACTTCTATTTACAAAACCTAAAGAATAATCTGCACCATAAACAAATCCTTGACCCCCAATTAAAGTTGCTTCTGCACTTAAATCAGTTTCAACATCAAAATAAATTTGAGTAGGGCTCATTTCCAAATAAGAACCATACCCCAGAGTGTTTTGATATACATCAACCCAAAAAGTATTTGTTCCAAGATATGATTCTGCATAATCAGTATTTATATCCTCTAGATAAACATCAAAACTATTCTCCCTAAAAGAAAAATATTGTTGATTATTTTCATTATTTTGTATATTAAAAGAATAGCTGGGAGTTGTTGTAAAA
>JAACWB010000050.1 GCA_009992215.1 archaeon | reverse complement strand
ATTCTGTTACATAAGAATTATCTTCTTCAACTTCTAAATTATAAACTTCTCCTTCGTAAAATTTTTTCTCAATTTCTCGTACGGGAAGATAAATATAATTTTTATCTATCCAACCGTTTCTTCTAATTGTTTTGTAATTAAATCTTTTAAATTCAGGGGTTTTCAATAATTGAAATTTATCTTCAAAAAATGAAAGATTACGAAAACTAAAGGAATCATATTGAGCTTGGATAGTTCTACCATTTATCTTCCATTTATGAACGTGCTTTTTGTTAAAATTTTCTTTAGATTGTTTATAAATTGATGGAATTATCCCTAATCTAAGGAGAATAATTTTCATTTGATTCATTAATTCTCGAGAAGATGTATATCCCGTATCTCCTCTCCACCAACCTCGAAAAATTTCTACCTGTTTTTCGAGGGATAATTTAAGCATCCAATGAGGCATTGCTTTTGTATAAGCTCCTTTTATCTCAGGTGAAACATAAAATAAATGTTCAAAAGCATTAACTAAAATTTTTGAAAAATAAATGATTTCAATCCCGTGACAACCTTCTTTTTTACAAATTCGGCTAGGTTGAAGTCCAAATATTTTTCTCATTAAAATTTGTAAATCTTCGATATACTCTTTCTCATTGTCTCTAAAACAAAAACCAATAGCGTCACGAGAATTAGTATAACCTTCAGCTAAATAATATCCAACCAAACGACAAAAATCTTTATCAATCTTAATCGTATTAGGAAGCCAATTCGCTCTAGAGCCCAATGGTGCAATTTTGTTTTCTCTATATTTAATAGCAATGGGATTCAATATTCCATCTAAACGAATAGTTTTTTTATCTTCAATTTCTTTATTAAATCGTGGAAATAGCAAGATATCGCCAACCTTTACTTTTGCTGCTTCTATCCATGTCGGTTTTTTAAACTTGAAATAATCTCTCTTTAATTGTTCGCCATAATAATTACTCTTGCCCTGATAACGATTATTTCTCAAAACTAAATAGGGATGTTCTGGGGTTGTGGCAAGCCCTAATCGGAAATAAAATGGTCTGATTGTGAATACTTGACCACTATAAAAACGTTTTAATATCCTTATTACCTCTTTTAGTCGTCCTTGATGGGTATAAATAATGTCCCCTTTTTTAATATTTTTGATCTGTTTTATACCTTTATCTATATGAATATAAGTATCTGGTAATAAGCAGTGTGCAGG
>JAACWB010000049.1 GCA_009992215.1 archaeon | reverse complement strand
TCTTTTTCCACCTTTAGCTTCTGAATAATCAAACCTTAAATGAATTAGGTTTTCTTCTTTTTTTGCCATCTTATTCTATCTTAGAAAAAATATCTTCATCAACTTTTTCAATTTGAAGTTTTAATTTTTGAATTTCTTGTTCCCAGTTAGATAATTCTAATTGTTCTTGTTCTTTCAATTCTTTTGTTTCTCTTAAGAGGTGCTCAATTTCTGAAATTTTTTCTTTAACTTTTTCAAAAACTTTTAAGCTTTCTTCGAATTTATCAATTCTAATAAATATTGGTTCATCTGTTCTTACTCTTTTTTGTTCAATCATTGGCATTTCCCTTTCTTTTGTCATTGGAATTACCCTCCTTTCTATTTTTGATTCTCCCAAAGGCTCTGGCATCATTTGAAATTCTTCAAATTCATCTGCTTCTTCCTCTGGTTCTTCAACCTCTTCTTCCCCGGTTACGGCATTTTTAATTGTGCTTTGTGAAAATTTTTCTCCTAGTTTACTTGTAGGAAAGCTAGGCAACTCGTGAATATCTTTTGATTCTCTGTCAAATTTTGGAAGTGTTGGGAATTCTCTTTGTCCGTAAGAAACAGTTGGTGCGTTTGGAAATTCTTGACCTGGTAACCTAGGTAGTTCTGGAAGTTTAGGCAATTCAGGTAATTGTTTTTCCTCTTTTTCTCTATTTCCAAATAATCCCATTTTATCCCTCTAAAATATATAATGGAGTATACACTTTAAAAATGTTGTTTTTTTACGTCGATTCATCGAAGACTCTTTTTTTATATTTCATTTATTTTTTCTTTTCAAAAACAAAAGCTTTTTATTTGGAGATTTTGTATTATTCTAATGTTAGATAAACTTCTCAAAGAAATTGTAACGATGACTGTAGGAAAAGGTGCTGAACCAATTGCAGATTTACTAAATTCTAATAAACATGTTAATGAATTCAATATTGCAAAAAAACTTGGAATTACAATTAATCAAACAAGAAATATTTTGTATAAAATAAGTGATTATGGGCTTGTTTCTTTTGAAAGAAAGAAGGACAAGAAAAAAGGATGGTATACTTATTACTGGAAATTTGAAATTTTGAAATGTTTAGAATATTTGAAAAATAATTTACTTCAAAGAAGAGCACAATTTGAAAATCAAATTCAAAGACGTGAAGAAAAACAATATTATGTTTGTGAATATTG
>JAACWB010000048.1 GCA_009992215.1 archaeon | reverse complement strand
TTGATTTTCACCCTCTTTACTTAATAAAAAAGTAAGTAAAGAATGAGTTCGATCACTTGTTTGTTTAAGTAAAATTTCAATCCTGTTAGATAACTGCGTTTGAGCGTCAAGATGTTGTTTTACTTCGTCTTGAAATCCCCTTGCATCCATGCCTTTTGTTTCTTCTAAATATTTATTTTTACGAGATAACTCTTCATTTTCACTATATAAATCTTTATTTTGATTTTGTAGTTCTTGACAATAATTATACAAAAAACCAAATATTTTATTGTTGGAATCAACAAACAAATTATATAGATCTATAAGATATATTGTAATAGATATAACATTTTCAATATTATCTATAAGATGTATTACATTTGAATTTGGACTTTCATTTTTTCTTAAAACCTTTGAAATATTCCCAATATTTTCAACAAATATAACAAGTTGCTGTCTATTAGTTCCCATTGTTGTGTCAATAACTCTATCAAAATATTTTTTAGTATCAACAAGACTATTAATATCTTTTTTTAAAATAGCGTTGTCTAACTTTTTAAGCCCGTTTTTTAAATCTATGATTAATTTTTCAGATAAATCTGATCTTATGTTTTTTTTACTTTGATTATCTTGAATATCTGTATTTTGATCTTCATTATACATTATTATATATCCTCCTCTATAGATGATCTTCCAATACGAGGTATATGAAATCTTCTATCATCTTCTTGATATGCTGGACTCCCTGAACCTGTTATTTTTTTTAGAACTGCATTTTCTTCTGCTGCTCGTACCATTGCTTGACCTTTGCCCTCTTGAAGCTCACGAGATAGTGATGCTATAGTGGTTTTACACCCTTCAAGTTCACTTTTTATTTTGTCAAGTGCAATTAATGTAGTTGCATCCCCAAAAAAATCATAAAAACAACTTTTTACACCCCCATCTTCCATTACGATATAAGAAAGATCCATACCTAATTGATCAAGGGGAATAAGTGATTCCCTGTCAATATGCCATACTTCATCTGGTTTTTTTTGAATTATTTTTCCCAAATACCCAAAAATAGATGTAGGTCTTATAACTTTTAATTCTATTTTGTTGATAGTGGGATCTAATTTTAAGTCAAGTATAATATATACTCTTCCATCTATATATAATACTGTTTTAAAAATCATCTTTGTTTTTTCCTTTAAAATGCTTTGTTTTGTCTTCAAAAAAATCTTCATAACCAAACCCTCGTTTTTTTAACTCCTGTCTTCTTCGCAATATAGTTGT
>JAACWB010000024.1 GCA_009992215.1 archaeon | reverse complement strand
AAAATCTTCTGAAAGTGTTTCAGGTAAGAAAGTTATTTTTGGAGGTGTTATGTCATTACTATCTTTGAAGAAACAAAAATTTTCTCCTGTGTTTTCATCTGTATCTACGTCACAATATTGTCCTAAGCTTTTACATTCATATTCTGAACAACCCAAAGGTAATGTGTTACAAACCTCACAATTCTCTCCACCATATTCTGCTTCCCAAGGATTACAATTGAAAGTTATTGTCTCTGGAACTTTTCTTATGTAAATTAAGTTGTTTGCAAGAGAATTACCCCAAGCATTAAGAAATCTTCCAACAGAACCCCAAGTCAAATCTGCTTCTTGTAATTTCCACTCTCCTGCATCCCCTTTTTCTCTTGTAACAAAATTGGATAGTTCTTTTATTTTTCCAGATTTATTTAGAAAATTGTTTTTTAATCCACAATCACTTGAAAGAGCACATTTATTATTCATTTCCTTTAACCAATCTTCTCTCAAATTTCCATCTTTATCAACACATTCAAAACCAGCTTCCAAAAATTTGTCCCTTCCAGATTCTGATTTTAATTCTCCTGCAAATTCTCTTAATTCTGCCCAAATAACATTACAAGTATAACTGTTCTGCGTGCAAATTTCTTCTGATTTTGATTCGTCATTGAATTCCCAAAAGTTGATTCCTGGAGCATATTTTGGACTACAATATCCGAATGCATCAACAGGGTTTGTATCCATATATTCATCTAGTTCAAAACTTGTTCCAGTTGCAAAAGTTAATATTCTTTCATTAAAACTATTGTAATCACTTGGATTATACCAACTAGCATCGTGCCATTCACAAAAGTCTTGTGGATTTTCACAATCTTCTTTATTATCATAACCATTACAAATTTCCCAGTTGTTGTCAACACATCTTGCATTTCCAACTCCTTGTTCGATACAAATTTCTTCACGCATTCCACTTTCACAGGGAAGAATTGTGACTTCGCCATCTTGACAAACTCCAACTGCTTCAGTTACTCCAGGTAAATATTCTCCATCTTTGTATGCATTAGTTATACACCATCTGTCCCCATATTGTTTTTCTTCTCCACGAAAAGTACAAGTAGAATCACTACAAACATTGTTCACTCCATCTTTTGGAACGGCTGTTTTTCCAGGTTCATATTTTACACACACACTTCCAATTCCATTTTCACAATTTCCACATTCATTTAAGTTTGTTAAATCACCAACGCAAAATTCATTTTTTGGTAAAATTGTTTGCCAATAAGAATCAAGAGTTAATTTATTGTGGTCGTACACATTTGCAAAGTTTCCACAACTGTCTTTTAGATAAACTAAATTATCTCGGCATTCAGTTATTTTTGTTTTTTCACAAATATTTCCCAATATATCTGCAGTACATAAATATCCTTCATAAAAATTAACAGGATAGTCTGACATTGATTCTTTGTTACTGCATTCTGCATTTGTTAAAATTTGACAATCTTTTGTTCCTCCAAGACTTTCTTGTACACAGGCTCCTAATTCATCTAAGTTTACGCTTCCTTCGCAGTCTTCCATTGAAACTCCTGGAGCAAAATAAGTTTCTAAGTTTGAGTAATAATCTTCAAATTTGTTACATCCTGCTTTTGTTGTTAGGATTGCATCATTTCCATAATAGCAACATCCTGGTTGGCATTCTGGAATTGTGTCTTTACTTCTTGAATCCCACAACCCTCCTCTTTCTTCACAAGTTGCTTTTGGTGTATTACTTTCGCAAGTTATTTTGTCTTCGTCTATACAAGTTCCAAGAGTACAATAATCTAAATATTCGCAAGCTCCATAATCATAATGTAGTAATCCTGTTTTATCACAATTATTTATGTCCGTATAAACACAAGTTGCTCCATTTATTGTTTTTTCACAACAGGCATCAATTGCCGAAATAAAATTTAAGGAAAACAAAGTTAAGAAAACTAATCCAATTAAGAAATAAATATTTTTGTTTTTCATTTTAATAATATGTTCTATCATTTGTCAAAACGTTGCTACGAATTGCAAATTGAAATTTATTTTTAGTTAATTTATCTGTTAACACATAAATGTTACTTCCATCATCTAACAGTTTAAATTCGAATTTAAATTTATTGAAATTTTCCATATATTTTATTATATCTACATCACCCTTTATTTCTTCGTCAATAATTAAATTTACAAAAGTTAATATTTGAAATAAATTATTATTTTTTTTGAATGAAAAAGTTTTATACTCAATTGAATCTTCCTTTGTTCTTGTTAGAGAATAATCATTGAAAATTAATTCTATTTCTTCTGGATTAATGTTTGTATTTATTTTTCCTTTTTCTAATGAAACTGTGTAACCTTTTTTCTCATAAGATTCTTTTAGTGAATCAAAACAGTTGTCAACAATTGGTTGCATTAATTCGGTTAATTCTTTTTCCATGTTTAATTTCAAAAGAGGTTTTTGATTTGTACAAGGAGTAAAATATTCGCTTGTGTAGCAAAGATATTGTATTTTTTCTAATTTATAATTTCCAAAAAAAGTTGGATTCAATGTTCCTCCCTGTAGCATCATTGTATCTAAGTAATTGTTAAAATCTGTTTCAAGACAAGTTTCTAAATATAGATTTGGAGCGTCTTCATTAAAACTTCCTGTGGCAATTATTTTTGGAAAAAATAAAAAAAACAAAATTCCAATTACTACGATAATAATTGCAATTATAACAAAAATTGTAACTTGCCCTTTTTGGTTTTTCATTTAATTCACCGGTTCTTCAAATTCTTCATAGGCTCTTACAATAATTGTATTTTCAGTTAAATACTCTGGTCTATTCAAGAAGATATCTTGACATTTAACATATAAATCTTCTGTTGTGTCCCATGAAGTGAAGTGATTTAAGTAGTCAGCAGTTTCTAAACTAATTCCATCTTCAAATTGATAACCTTCTCCAAATGTTGAATAAACACAATTTGCTTCTTCGTTTGTTACAAGTTTTAAGTATCCTTCTTCATAATACGCTCTTGCAATTAATGGTGGTGTTGAATCAGCCTCAACTGCAAAACTAATCTTTGTTGAATTAGAATTTCCTGCTTTGTCAGTACATCTAATTTCATATTCATATGCTCCATTTGGAAGATATAATTTTTGAGTGCTGTAATAAGTTTGAGTATTGAAAAATCTTGTAAAAGGAACTGTGCCAACTTTTCTAAATTCACAAATTGAATTTCCTTCATCTGCTCCACCTAAAGTGTAAACTTCTAGGAGTGTTTCAATTACATCTCCACCTGAACCACGAACTGTTTCATTAGGGAAAACATCTCCAATTTCTAAACTTCTTGTTCCAGTTAATTTTAATTCGTATGAACTTTCCATTGTTGCTCTTTCTTCTTCAACTTTATTTGGATAACTTTGACATCTTACATAAAAATTATTTTCAATATAATTTTGTATCCCATTTAATGTTGTATCGCAAGCGTATGTTTGTCTATTTTTGAAAACTGTTGTGTCACCTATATCTTTAGCACAAGTCATTGTATTTTCCATATCTTCATATCCTTGATCTAAACGAGACCATTTACATGTACTCGGTTTATTTACATAAAATACTGTCTCTAATTCTGTTGTATTGAATTGTACTAATGCTTCATTTGAAGTTCCAGAATATTTTGTTCCAAGAACAACTGGCTCAGTATAATCAGGTGTATCATCAACACAGAATCTGAAAACGAAATTTGCCAAGTTTGAATTTCCTCTTGCATCTTCACAACGCACAAATACTTCGTTGAATCCTTCATTGTATTCATAACCTTCTTCTTCTACTTCTGCTCTTCCAGGGAAAGTTAAACTCATTGAGTGATTATATGCACTAAGTCCATAACTTAAATATTCTGTTCCCATTGATTCATAATCTTGTGTTCTGTCATAACTCATCTTACAAATAGCTGGTTCATTTAATGTGATTCCGAAATTTATGCTTTCAAAAGGATCAACACAACCTGTTTCTTTTCCTATTTTTTCAACCTTTACTCCTCTATCTTCAGGGAAGTTTGTTGTTATTGGATTATATTGATATCCTTCAGTTAAGGGGTTTTCCCAAGGACTAATTTGTGGCGCTTCAACATCTCCACGTCCAACTTCAACACAAAGTTCTTCATCAGTTCCTTGATTTAATAGTTCGCATGAACGTCCTAAACTTTTACATTCATATTCTGTACAAGGTAAATTTCCGTTGTTACATTCTTCACAATGGTCTCCCCCATTTGCTGCGACGTAAGGTAAACATTGATATTTTACTAATTCAAAACTTTCTTGTTTGTAAGTTAATGCTAATGTAACAACTGCAACTGCTGCACCTACTGCTGCACCCCAAGGTCCACCTGCTTGTGTTCCTGCAACAACTAATCCAACAAAAACTCCTGCTCCTACTGAAACACCTATTGATTCTGATTGTTGTGTACTTGCTCCATAATTTTGTGCTATTGAAGTTGCAATCCATCCAGCTGCCACTGCAATTGCTGCATAAAGTATTACTGTTCCTGCTCCTCCCCAAAAACTTTCAGATGAACCAATTGCTCCTTTTCCAAATAACCAAGAAGTTTCTTTTAATGCATCCATTGCAACAAGTTCATTTACTCCAGCTTCTGTTGTAGATGCTCCAATAACAGTAGAACCTGCTTGTCCTGCAGTTAAATAAGTGCTTGAACCAAATAAACCTCCGCTTGTTGCAGTCTTTGTTGCTGAAGATAATAATTTATTTGTTGCTGTTCCTTCTACAACATTAATAACTTGATTTGTTAAATCAGTATTTTGTTGATTGTTATTTGTTGTTTGAGTAGATTTAGTAATACAATATTTTCCAATTTTTCCTGAAATAGTTCCGCAAATAATTGTTGATAATGGACCTGAATAATCTTTACAATCAGTATCAAGGACACAAGGCTCTCCTAATTTTGCCTTAGTTGAAGGATTAGTTACGGTTGTGTTGTCTTCTGCACTTACTCCTCCCATTCCTCCAAGGATGAAAGCAAAAGCTAAAATTGCTAAAATTAAAATTCCTGATTGTGTTAATGCATATCCTTTTTTATTCATTTGTAAATTCCTCTAGTTCTCCTTGTAATTCTTTTCCTTTCTTTACAAACTTGTAAATTAAACTATCATTCAAATTGTATCTTCCTTCGTATCCTAAATAATTTGTTTTAAGTGAAGTGTCTCCGAGTGCAATACAAACATCATCACGAACTTTTCTCCAAATGTTATGATTCTTGTAAGTGTTTAACGCTTTACATTCTTCTACTGGATCTGCTTTTCCAACGTCTAATGAATCATAACTACCACAATATTCTTGTCTTTCTTTTCTGTCTTCTTCTGTGTTCCCTGCTAGATAATCTCTATCCCAAGGTCCACCCAAGAGCGGAAAAGCAAAAGGAACAATTGTTAATTCATCACCGAATGAAGCCATTACTCCTAATTCTCCTTCTGGATTCCAGAAATCGTAAGCTGGTGAATATTTTGGAACGCAAGATGCTTTTATTGTGTTGCCGTTTTTATCTACTGTTAGCGGATTTCCATCAGCGTCTTTGTAAATTGATTTTGGTTCTGCTCCAGTGTAGTCAGTCTTATCATACCAAATGCAATCACGAACTTGTTCATCTGTACATTCTTCCTCTGTTGTTTGTTCCATACAATCTTGCCAAATGTTTGCTGTACATGCAGCTTGATGAATATCGTTTGTTACAACTTCTTTACAAATTTTTTGTCTCCATTCTCCAACACTGCAACCTTCTTTTAGAACTTCACCATTATAGCATTTTAATAAATAACTTTCAGTTCCTGGTAAAAAAATATCATCTCCTAAACTTTGTTTGTTTGTTGTATCGCACCAAGTTTCACCGTGTTTGAATTTTTCATTATTTTGTATTTTTCCATCTTGGTTTAAATCATATTCACAACCTAAGTCTTTACAGATATAATCTCCTGAGTCTGGTTTTGCTGTTACATCTTTTTCATATGAAGCACACATACTTCCTTTCAAATATTCACAATTTCCACAACTCTTATCATTTGCATTTCCATTGTTTGTATTTGGTTTACAAGATTCGTCCTTTGCAATAATTTTTGTCCAATATTCTAAATCTTCAACATAATTTTCTTTACTTGAATCATAAATATTTGCTAAGTTCCCACAAGTATCAGTAAAGTAAACTTCTGGAAAACCTTCAACACAAGTTGTTTTCGTTGAGGGTTTACATTCAGTTTGTAAGAATTGTGCTGTACATAAATATCCTTCATTGAAAGTTATTTGATCGCTATTTGTATTTCCTTCTAATTCATTACATTCACTTTTTGTTAATAGTTTACAAGTTCTTGTGTTGTATTCATTTTCATAAACACAAGCACCTTTTACTTCCAAATTTGATGAACCTAAACATTGTAATTCGCTTGTTATATCTCCCCTAAAAATTGTTTCCAAACCATAAAAAGAACCTAAAATTCCACAACGTGTTTGAGTAACAAAAGAAGTTTGACCTCCATAAAGGCAACAGCCGTAAGAACATTCTGCTAATTCTGAAGGACTTTCTTGATACCAAATTCCGCCTTCTTCACCGCAAACTTTTTCTGGAGTGTTTGGCATGCATCTACCTTCTGATTGATCAACGCAAGTTCCAAGTTGACAATAAGCAGTATTATCACAAGATGTTGGTTGAGAATTAAATCCTGAATCACAAGAAGAAAGTGGAACATTTTGACACCATGCACCTTCTTTTGTTTTTTCACAACAATATGATGTTTCAGCTGCATTTACATAGGAAATAAATAAAATTCCAAATAATAAAAATGTCAAAAATATTAGTCCTCTTTTTTTATTCATTTTATACTACTCCAAATCCTGGCGGAGCAACTAAGCTACGTGAAGCAAATCTGAATTCAAGTTCTGTGTCTCTTTCAGAAATTGAATAAATCTTTGTTCCGTCACCACGTTTAATTTTATCAATTCTTATGTTTGGGTCGTTTAACATATATGCGTCAACATAAGCATCCCCATATGCTGCTTCCCAATTAAGAATATTATATGCAATTGAAATTAGTTCATAAAGATTATTGTTTAATATAATACTAAATGATTCATAGTTATTTGTTTCTCCTTTTGTTAGAGAAACTGCATTGTTCATTTTAACTTCTAATTTTGAAGGAACTAAACTAACAAAAGTTTCTCCTTTCCTTAATGAAACATCGTATCCTTTTCTTTGATAGTCAGTGACTAAATTGTCAAAACACTCATCAATTCGTGGTTGAAGTGCCTTTTTCATTTCTTCTTCAAATTGGTTTATGAGCATTGGATTTTCAACCGTGCACATTGTTCTATATTCAGAAGTGTAACACAAATAATCTATTTCTTCTCCAATATACGAATAAGGATGATCTGGATTTAACATTCCTCCGCTTCGAGAAATTGTTGTCATGAAATTATTTACATCATCTTCCAAACAATTTTGAATGTAAACATTTGGGTTTTCTTCAATTGGACCAATTGCGTTTTTTATTCCAGGTACAAATTGATAAATTAGAATTCCAGCAGCTACAACAATTATTGCGATTATTACAAATAATGTCACCTGCCCCTTTTTACCCATACTGAAAATAAGAAAAAGTTCTTTATAAATTTTCCCTGATAGTTGGTAGTTTGTAGTTAGTAGAGGGTAGTTAGTAGTTAGTTGAGAACTACAAACTACCTATTAAAAACTAAGGACTAGAAACTATTATTATCCAATTTATTGAAATACATTATTAAAAAATTAAAAAAAATTTTAATTATGCAAGATTTTAGGAATTTATTAATTTGGAAAAAATCTATTAACTTGTGTGAACAAATTTATTTGGTTACAAAAAACTTTCCAAAAGAAGAGACTTATGGTTTAACAAATCAAATAAGGCGAGCATCAATTAGTATTTCTTCGAATATTGCCGAAGGATGTGGAAGAAAAACTAACAAAGACTTTTGTAATTTTCTTTATATTGCTTCTGGAAGCTTAAAAGAAATTGAATGTCAACTAATTATTGCACAAAAATTAAATTATATTTCTTTAGAAATATTAAATAAGCTAATTTATGAAACTACAGAAATAGGAAAGATGATTTCTGGATTTATTAAAAGCTTACAAAATAGCGGGTAGTTGGTAGTTTGTAGTTAGTAGAGGGTAGTTGGTAGTTAGTTGAGAACTACAAACTACCTACTAAAAACTAAGGACTAAAAACTATTAATCTTCAGTTTCAATTCTTGGAGCTAAAAGAAAACTAAGAGAAACAACTTCAGATTTGAAATCTATCTTCAATGGATGATCATTTGCAAAATGTAAGTAAGTTTCCTTGAATGTTTTTCCAGCTTTTAAGAATTTTTGTAAATATTCTAAACTATATCTTGCTTTACAATTCTCTGCTTCAATTTTTACTTCATCTGAAGAAAATTCACTTCTTGCAGAATTTGTTTCTTTTGCTTCAACGACAAACTTTCCTTCTTCGATAATAAACGAACAAGCATCTGAAACAACGGAACAATCTTCGATTGAATCAATTAAATCTTGTGATTCTATTGTTACATTTGAAGAGTATTCTAAGTGTGCAGGGAATTCTTTATCTTCTCCTTCAACTTCGATTAGATTTAATGAAAAAACTCTTCTTATTTTGTCTTCAATTTTAATTTCTAAATTATTTTCATTTCTTTCCAAAACTAATTCAGAAGTTTTCCCACATCTTCTTAATACTTTTTTTAAATTGTCCAAATTCACTCCCAAGATTTCTTCATCTACAACAAATTCTTTGAAGGCACTTTTTGGTACTTTTAGTGAAACCATTGAAACATTTGCAGGATCAATTGCTACAATTGAGAGTCCGTATTCGTTTACTTTCATTTTTACTTCTAGAACTAATTCTGAAATTAAATCAATTGCTTTTGAAAAAAGTGTTGCGTCTTCAAGTTTGAGTTTCATAGTAAAGTTAATTTGCTTTGTTTTTTAAGCATTGTTATTTAAAATTCGAATAATTATTTAAAGTTTTGTAGAGAAGTTCTATCATGGTAGAGGTTGATTACAAAAAACAGGGGAAGACAAATAGATTAAGAGGGCAGATTTTTGAAACAAGAGTTAGGGAAGATTTGGAAACAAAAGGTTGGATTGTTACAAAATGGATGAACACTGTTGACTTTGAGCGAGATAAAGTTGCTCCATCAAAAAGAAAGTATAATCCTTTTACAAAAGCACTTTCAATTGGGACTGGCTTTCCTGATTTACTTTGTTTTAAAAAAAATGGAAATTTGTTTGAAGTTTTAGGAGTTGAAGTAAAAACTAATGGTTCACTTGATAAATTTGAGAAAGGTCAATGTATTTGGTATTTGGAAAAAGGAATTATTCCAAAAATATTAATTGCAAGAAAAAAGAAAGATGAAGATGATTCACGAAAAATTGCAATTCATTATGAAGATTTTAGAGAAAAATACATGGAAAAGAAAGCAAAATTGGATAAAAAGAAAAAATAAGTCATAAAAATAATTTTTTAGATTCTTTAATATGAAGAGATTGATTATCTTATTTATTTTGTTTGTTCCAATTATTTCTGCATTACAAATAACAGAAGTTGAATTAAACCCTCTTGGAACTGATACTGGTCAAGAATGGTTTGAAATTTATTCAAATGAAGAAATTAATTTATCAAATTATACTTTTGTTAATAATGATTTAGACGAAATTAAAATTGATGAAAAAATTAAAGGGTATTTTGTTTATGTTTTGGAGAAACAGTGGCTTGACAACTCAGATGAAAAGATTTCTATTTATTTAGGTTCAGAATTAATTTTTGAAACTCCTTTGTTTGAAGATTCAAGGAATGATGAAAATACTTTTTCACTATGTGATTCAAAATGGGTTTTTCAAAAGGAAACGAAGGGAGAAGAAAATTGTAATGTTAAGGAAGAAAGTGATGAAAAATTGAATGAGGAAATTAGTGAAAAAGAGGAAGAAGTTGAAAAAATTGACAAGAAAGCCGAAGAAAAAATAACTAATTTTTCTAAAACTCCAGTTGTTACAGAAAATAAAGTGATTAATTTAAACCCAAAAACTATAAAAAAGGATGAAGATTCAACAAAGTTAGAGGCAAGTTATGTTAAGTACTCAATAGTTGGGTTTTGCATAATTTTGGCTGGTTTATACTTGTTTAAACCAAAGGAAAAGAAAAATGAGTTCAGATAA
>JAACWB010000047.1 GCA_009992215.1 archaeon | reverse complement strand
CAAATACCGGGAAGACAACAAGCGCCGGCTGAAAATAATTTCAAAAGAAGAATTAAGAAAACAGGGAGTTGTCAGTCCTGATGCGTTTGATTGTTATGACAAAGAAACAGAAGTATTGACTAAAAAAGGGTTTAAACTTTTTAAAGATGTTATAAAAGATGATTTGATTGCTACATTGAACTCGAAAGAAGAATTAGAATACCAGAAACCAACAAAAATTATCAGACAAGATTATAGTGGCGAAATGTTTGAAATTAAAAATAGACAAGTAGATTTATTGGTTACTCCTAATCATAAGCTATATGTGAATACTGGAGACGAAAGATTCGGAAAGTTTAAATTAAAAACAGCGGAAGAAATAAAGGGGATGCCTTACACCCTTAAAAAGAATTGTAAGTGGGTGGGGATAGAGAAAAAGTATTTTTATTTGCCTTCTATAAATGAGAAAAAAAATAAATTTGCGAGAAAATACAAAAAAGAAAAAGTGAGAATAAAAATGGATGATTGGCTTGAATTTTTAGGATATTATTTGTCAGAAGGATGGAGTGGTCAAAATAGGGTTGTGGTAGCACAAAAAGTAGGAACAAAAACTTGGGGGAAAATGCGTGATTGTTTTGATAGATTGGGTTTAAATTGCAAAAATTATAATTGCGATAAGAATCTTTTTGTATTTCAAAATAGGCAATTGATGGTCTATTTAAAAAGATTTGGGAAGTCTTATCAGAAATTTATTCCAGAAGAAATCAAAGAATTATCTTCACGGCAATTAAGGATTCTTTTTAATGCTTTAATGGATGGAGATGGTTGTAGAAGTCAGTATTGGACTGTCTCAAAGTTATTGCGAGATGATATGATAGAAATTGCTCTTAAGATTGGGTTGTCGGCGAGTTGGTATATTAAACATAAAAAGGGTAAAGAGTGGTTTCATAGAGATGGTAGGGCGAGAAAGGCGAAATACGATTTATATGGTTTAATTTTTTCTGGTTATGTCGGTCTCAAGAATGGGTTGACGCCAACGATAAATCATCATAAGAAATGGGGGGTTAGAGACAAATGGGTGAAATATGTGGGAAAAATTTATTGTGTAACAGTCCCAAATCATATTATTTATGTTA
>JAACWB010000023.1 GCA_009992215.1 archaeon | reverse complement strand
TGATGTTTTGAAAAATTATGTTAGACATAGAAAAGAAGTTGTAACAAGAAGAACAAAGTTTGAATTAAGTAAAGCTTTACTTAGACAAGAAATTGTTGAAGGTCTTTTGAAAGCACTTGATAATATTGATGAAGTTATTAAAATTATTAGATATGACAGTAATCCTAGTCAGAAATTAATTGAAAGATTTTCTTTTACTGAGAATCAAGTTAAGGCAATTATGGAAACAAAGTTGCGACAATTAACTGCACTGGAAAATGATAAACTTCGAAGTGAATATGAAGAATTATCTCGTAAGATTGAAGAGTATAAGAAAATTTTGGGAGATATTAATGAAGTTTTAAATATAATTAAAAGAGAAATTTTAGAAATCAAAGAAAAATATGGAGACGCAAGAAGAACTAAAGTTATCCGAGGAGAGGGACTTGAAGATATTTCTGAAAAAGATTTAGTTGAAGATAAAGAAGTTATTGTTTCAATTACCGATAAAGGTTACATTAAAAGAATGGATGTTGAATCTTACAAAGAGCAGAAGAGAGGTGGAAGAGGAGTTACTGGGGGTAAATTAACTGAGGGTGACTTTACAAGACAATTATTGACTTGTTCAACTCATGATTACTTGATGTTTTTCACTTCGCGTGGAAGAGTTTTATGGTTGAAGACTTATGACGTTCCAACTGCTGAAAGACAAGGTAAAGGTAGAGCAATAATTAATTTACTTGGACTTAAGGAAGAAACAGTTACAAATGTAATCTCTGTTTCAAATTTTGATGATTATTTGATGATGGCGACGAGAAATGGAATGGTTAAGAAGATTGCACTTTCTCATTTTTCAAAACCAAGAGTTTCAGGAGTTAAAGCAATTAATTTACCTGAAGACGGAAGTGATACTTTAATTGGTGTTGAAATTGTGAAAAAAGGACAACAAGTTTCTTTAGCGACAAGTCATGGTAAAGCAATTAGATTTAATTCAGAAGATGTAAGGCCGATGGGAAGAAGTAGTTATGGTGTTACTGGAATAAAGATGGATGGGGATGACAAAGTAGTTTCTCTTGAAGTTTTAGGAAAGGAAGCTGTTTTCACTATTACAGAAAATGGTTATGGTAAAAGAACGGCAATTGAGGATTACAGAAAAACTGCGAGAGCAGGAAAGGGAGTAATTAATTTGAAAGTAACTGATAAAACAGGAAATGTTGTGAAAACAGTTTCAGTTAGAGACGATGACTCAATTATTGTAATAACTGCACAAGGAATGGTTATTAGAACTGGACTTGAAAGTATTAGGGTAATGGGTCGTGCTGCTCAAGGTGTTAGAATTGTTAACTTACAACCTGGAGACAAAGTAACTGATGTTGCGAAGGTTGTTTTTGAAGAAGAAGTTATTGAGGAAAACTGATTCTTTTTTGCTAAAATTTACAATTTAATTTCTTACAATCGAAAGATTGCTGCAAAATGAAATTGTAACATTTAATCTAAAAAATAATTCAGTTTTAGGAAATGAATTTTAGAAAATTTTAAAATAAAGTTTCGATATTTTTTGTATGGTTAAAATCCTGATTCTCGTAAATAATTGTATGTTTTTCTTCTTGTTTATTTTTTTCTGAATTATATGCACATTTATCAATTCCTATTAAAATGCCTATACTTATGGCTCCAATTAAATAAAGATTAGAAAATTCTTGAAATGATTCTTTTAAATAATATTTTATTTTTTCCATTGGGGATTTAGTTTTGGTTAATTTATAAATCTTTTTTACATAAATTATTAAATTAGTTTAATTTTTTCTAGGAGATTTTTAAAATGTAGTTATTTGTTTCTTTGTTCTTTTAGATAATAAACTTTTTATATTATTATTTAATGAGATTTTTATGAAAAAAGAATTAGCTAAAGATTTGGAGCAATTTCCTAGAGCTCGAGAAGTTTTGGTAAATGTTTTTGATAATCAAAATCGCGTTTCTAAACACCCTTTGTATTCAGTTAATTTTTATTATTGTCAAGGTTTAGTTTTGTTTGGTAATAATGGAAAGGTGGGACTATTGCATCAACCTCATTGGAGATCTTCTGTTAAAAACATTGAAAATCTTTTAAAAAAAATTAATGATGAATCTGTTGCAATTATTTTGCAAAGTCCTTCTAACGGAAAAAACGGTCCAACAATTCAAGAAGTGTGTTATAATTTGAATATTCCTGTCTTGAAATCTTTTTATCAGGAAGAGAAATATTCAAAAAAAGAAAGAAGATTTATTATGGATTCAAGAGATATTTTAGTTATTCCTTCTGAAAAGGAAGTTAGAATTTATTCGGAGAAAAGAAAAATTGATATTTTTAATTATAATAAATTGGAATAAAATAATTTAATTTTCTCGGAAGTTTTAAAGACTCTAAATTATTTTTCTTTTTATGAAATTCGGAGTAAAAAATTATTTTGATGGAGAATTTTTTGATTCGTTTGTTGATAAATGCGATTTTTTTGAAGTTCAAGCGATAAGAGGAAAGGATTATTCTTTTTTAGAGAAATATGATTTGCCAATTGTTCTTCATTGTGAGCATGCTGGTTTTGGAATAAATATTTCAAATCCAAAAAAAGAAAAAGATAATCTTGAATCCGTTAATTTTGCAAAGGAACTTGCAGATAAATATAATGTGAAAAAAATTATTATTCATCCCGGTTATATTGAAGATGAAAATTGTTCAAAAGAAAATATGATTAATTTTTTGAATGAAAATTGTGATTCAAGGTTTTATTTAGAAAATATGCCTTTTTCTTTCATGGAAGGACTCAAAAAATTTTGTTCAACTCCTGAAGAGATGCAAGAAGTTTTGGAAAAAACAAAAGTTAATTTTTGTTTTGATGTTGTTCATGCGATGATTTATTCAGTTCAAACAAAAAAAGATTATGTGCCTGTGATTCAAGAATTCGAAAGGTTAAATCCTCGTCATTATCATTTGTGTGGATATAATTTTAAGGAAGGAGGGGATCATATTTATTTGATGGAATCAACTTATGATTTGGGAATTGTCTTTGAAATTATTTCTCCTCTTGCAGAAATTACTCTTGAAATCCCGCATGAAGATAAAGAAAAAATTTTGGATGATTTGAAACTTGTTGGGAGAATTTAATCATAATCCTTAAAAAGAAGAATTTTCTTAATGTGTTATTCCAGGGTGCGTAGTTTAATGGCAAAATGTTCGGCTCCAGACCGAAAGACTGGGGGTTCGATTCCCTCCGTGCCCATATGAAAAAAGTTTTAGTAATAAAAATTGGAACGAGAGGTGTTTCAGACGCATTAGCAGATGCTTATTTTGAAGGAGCAAAATCCAAAGGTAATTCTGTTAAGGTAATTAATTTATCTAATTTGAAATTTGATCCAATTTTACACGTTGGTAAAGTTAAAGATTCTTTAGAAAAAGATTTAGTTGAATCACAAAAATTAATTTTATGGGCTGAACATATTTTTTTATCTTATCCAAATTGGTGGGCAACGATGCCTGCACTTTTGAAAGGGTTTTTTGATAAAGTTTTAACACCTAAATTTGCATTTGAATATAGAAAAAATTTCCCAGTTGGTCTTTTGAAGGGAAAAACAGCTTCGGTTGTTTGTGTGACTGCTGGTCCTGGATTTTATAATTTTTTTGTAGGAATTCCCGGATTAAAAGCAATTAAGAAAAACATTTTTGGATTTTGTGGAATTAAAACAAAAACAAGACATATTAATTCCTACAAGGATTATGAAAAAGATGAAGTGAAATATAATAATTTGAAAAAATCTTTTTTTAATTATGGAACTAAACTAAATTAATAATTAAGCTAATTTTTTTATTTCTTCAATTTCTTCAAAAGAAATTGCACAACCTTTGAATTTTAGTGCATAAAGAATAGCGTCGAGAACTTTTTTATTTTTTATTCTTGTTAATCCTTTTTTATATATCATGTATCCAAGCTCGCATGAACGAATGATTTTGAATCCAACGAAATGATGTAAATTTTCTTTTCTTATATCTACACTTGAATGTAATTTTTTTTGTAATAATTTTTTTAGGTTGTCTGGTTTTTCACAAAGCATTCTTGTTGTTCTCTCATCAATTGCTAAAACATTTTCAATTCCTTTTTCATTTAACATTTTTGAAAGAACAATTGCTGAAGTCTCTCCTAAATCAATTAAATGAAGGGGTTTACCTTTTTCCCAAAAAGTATTATTTGCAATTGTTAAGAGTGTTTCTGTGTCTTTTGTTATTTTGTTTTCATCAATTCCTAAACTTTCAGGAAATTCTAAAATTCCTTCGTTGATTAATTCTTGAAGTTTTAGAGCTTCAAGTTCAAAACGTTTTATTGTGATTGGTCTATCAATAATTTCATATTTTACTTCTTTTGTTATAATAAATTTACCTTCAAAAGTTTCTTTTAAACTTTTTAATTCTGGTAAAAGTCCATTCATTGCAAAAGAAATTAGTGGACTAGCGTCGAAGATTAATATTTTTTCTTTCATTTTAATTTGTTTTTTATTTTTTTAATTAATTTTTTGTGTGTTTCAGATAATGGCCTATTTTTTTCAATTTCATTTAATATGAAATTAGTTTCATCAATGTATCTTTCTCTAAATTCTTTTGATGAATTTTTCAAATCAGAAACGTTGTCTAATCTATCTGCAAGTTTAATTACTAATGCCCAACTTGACATAGAAGTCATTTTTTTTGCAAGATATTCTTTTTTTCCGATTTTATTTTTTTCATCTTCTTTTGTTGTTAATTCTTTTACTAAAGAAGTTATCAAATTTCCAAAATTTTTTTTCAATTCTTTTTCACTTGTATTTGTATCTTCAAGAGTATCATGTAAAATTGCGGCACTTATTATTTCATTTAGTTTATGACTTTTTTTGTTTTTCTTAATTATTGATGCAACTTTTTCTGGGTGTTTTACATAAGGTTTATTTGAAAATTTTCTAACTTGTCCTTTGTGTTTTTCTTTCGCAAATTTTTTTGCTAATTTTATTATCATTTGAAAAGTTCCTCTAAAAATTTAATTCTTGTTTTAACGTCAATTGTTTTGTTGTATGAAACTTCAGAAATTCCGGTTTGTCCAGAATATTCTTGTAAATCAAACATTGTTATACCGAGCATTTTTGCAGTTTTTTCTAGGGAAATTCCGTGTTCGTGAATACGTGAAGCTTTTGATATTTCTGCTTTTTTGAAAACGTCTTCAATATATGCTTTTAATTTTCCTGAAATTTTGTTTATTGCTTTTTTTATGAAAAGAAAATCTTTTCTAAATTTTTCATCGTTGCCTTGTTTTATGTCGTTTATAGAACATTTTAATGAGGATACAATAATTTTATTAAAACTATTCCAGCCTTTTAGAGTTCTATAATCTGGACGTGAAAGAATTTTTCCTATTGAATAAACAATTATTGCGACAAGAATATTATCTTCATCTCCTGTTGATGCAGAGTGTATTGTTTGATCACTTAATTCTTTTAGTGGTGTGGGGTTATCATTTTGTACAGCATAGAGAGTTTGTTCTAGAATTCTTAATATATTTTCACGCTCTTTCATTTTACACCACAATAATATTTAGAAGAATTAAGTTATAAATGTTAAGTTTTTATATTTAAGAATTTTATTCCTTTTATGGCAAAAGTAATACTTGATACAAATTTCATTTTGAATTGCATTAGAAATAAGGTTGATTTTTATGAGGAACTTTTATTCAAAGGTCACACTCCCTTAATTCCAATTCAGGTTATTGATGAAATCAAGCGACTTCGTGATGGGACAAAAGCTTTGAAATTTAGAGAAGAAGCAAATTTAGCTTTGAAATTAATTGCTTCGCAGGATTATCAAGAAGTAGATACGCCTGGAAAATATGTGGATGTGGGTCTTAAAAAATATTGTTTGGAGAACCCTGAAGTTGTTCTTGCAACCATGGATAAAGTTTTGAAAAAGTCTGTTCCGAATAGAAAGCTTGTTATTCGTAATAAGAAAAAATTAGAGCTCCAATGAAAAGCTTTTTAAAGCAATTTTTCTATTAATTTTTGATTAAAATGTTTTACTTAACTGAAGTTGAAGATTATGTAAGAGTTGACCCTACTTTATTTGGTTTACCAACGAAGGATGCGGTTGCTTCACAACTTTTAGAAACGTACAAGGAATTTTATGATAAAGAACTTGGGCGTGTAGTTTCAGTTATTGAAGTTTTAAACATTGGAGAGGGAGTTATTATCCCTGGTGACGGTGCTGCATACTACAAATCAACATTTAAATTATTAACTTGGAAACCAGAATTACAAGAATTAATTTATGGTAGAATCGCTGAAATTACAAGTTTTGGTGCTTTTATGGATATGGGTCCAATGAGAGGAATGATTCATATTTCTCAAACTATGGATGACTATGTAAGTTTCAGTGATGCTGGTTCACTTTCAGGTAAAGCTAGTGGAAGAATACTTAAAGCTGGAGATTTATGTTTGGCT
>JAACWB010000022.1 GCA_009992215.1 archaeon | reverse complement strand
CTAAAATTCAAACCTTTCCCATATTTTGAATCAAGATAACTAACTCCAGAAACAATTGTTCCATTATGTCCATAACGAGAAACATCCAAAACATTATCTTCAAAATTCATCATCAAAATTAAACTCTCATCATAAATTGAATATTCTCTTCCTTCCCAATTAAAAATAAATTTATCTAAAAGAGGCAAATCATATAAATTAATCAAAACAGAAATAAAATCACTTCCAATAGTGTCTGTTGAATCAATATAATTTGCATCAACAACTTTTCCAGTCAAATTCAACCTAAAAAAAATCAACGAAAAGAAAATTACAAATATAATTGAAAATAATAAAATCTTATCTAACCTCTTCATGATATAACTTAGTAAGATACACTTATAAAATTTTACAAAAACCTTTAAGAATAAAAGTTTCTTTAATATGATATGGAAAAGAAAACAAAAAGAATTAATAAAAGAGGACAAATGGGAATAGAAAGACCATATTTTACTCCAACAAAATTTGGAGAAAGAGCAGCAGACAATGTTACTAGATGGGCTGGTAGTTGGACTTTTATCTTGAGCTTTTTATTTTTCTTAGGTCTTTGGATGGCAACAAACGTTTATGCTTGGTTAAGAAGTTGGGACCCATATCCATTTATTTTATTAAATTTAGTTTTATCTTGTATTGCAGCACTGCAAGCTCCAATAATTTTAATGAGTCAAAACAGAGCAGCACAAAAAGATAGACAACGTGCAGAATATGATTATGCCGTTAATAGAAGAGCTGAAAGAGAAATTCAAGCAATTCAAACACAACTTGATAGGATTGAAAAAAAATTAAATAAAAAATAATTGTTCTATTCTTCATTTAATCAAACTAATTTTGAATTATTTTTAATTTAGACTAGGCATTTTCTTACGTTGTTTACTTCTGTAAACGAGTAAGTAAATAACGAAAAAATTTTCAAAATCCAAACTTCCAGCTACTCAACAATTCTTTTATTGAACTCCCCAGAAATATTTTCAAGCATTTTTTCTTTAACGTTCCATTCAGGATGTGAAAGTACCCAACCAAGTTTTACAAATGCTACTTCAGTTAACATATCTTCTAAATAAATTATTCCAGATTTTAAAAGTTCCCGACCAGTAACGTAAACCAAAGGATTAAGTCTTCCATAAATTGTTTGAGCCGTTGCACAAATAACAATTCCTTTGTCTTGCATTTCTTTTAATTTTCTAATCCAACTAAGTCTTGCGCCCGATGTTGCAATTTGTCCAAGGCCAAGAGTTTCAATAATAATTCCCTTGTAACCCTTCTCCAAATAATAATCTAAAATGTCTGGACTCTGTCCTGGATAAAATTTCAAAATTGCAACTTTTTCTTCAAAAGACGTATCAATCTTTGGTTTTTCTTTTCCACGTTTTTTATATTCAGAAATAATTTCAATATAATCTTTGTTTACTTTTAATATTGACTCAGAATTAATTGGCTTAAACGCATCTCTTCTTGAAGCATGCATCTTTCTAACTTTTGTTCCACGAATTGCATAACAAAATTCATCATCACTGTTTGCATGTCCGACAACAACAACTTCACAAACATCACTCAAGGAAACATTTGCCGCGCACTCCAAGTTTAATGAAGCATCTGAAGAAGCCCTGTCAATACTTCTTTGTGAATAAGTTAAAACAACAGGTTTATTCAAATCTTGTAAAAAGAAAGACAAAGCAGCTGAAGTATAATGCAAGGTATCCGTTCCCTGCGTCACAATAACTCCACGAATTTCATTTGAATCAAGCATTTTTTTCACAACCTTCGCAACCTTTTGCCAATCCTTGTAATCCATATCTTCACTACCTTTCATAAAAGGAACTTCAACTTTAACATTTACCTTGTTAAATAACTCAGGATAAAATTGAAACAAATCTTCAGGAGTTTCAACAAAATCAACTCCACCTTTTCCTGGATTAAGCCTCGAAGAAATCGTCCCTCCTAAAACAACTAAACCAATTGTTGGTTTTCCCCCATCCCTAACAACTTCAAAAAGAGGTTTAGATTCATCCTTCTTTTTTACTAATTCTAATTTAGAAATATTTTTTTTAATAAAACCAATATTGTAACCATTGTCAAGCTTCAAAAGAATAATTCCAGTTTCAGGACTAGGCAAATAAATTCCTTCGTAAATTTCCTTCATCGTATGAACTTCAATTCTATCTCCATATTCACAATTTTCTACCATATTAATTTTAAGAATTGTTAAGTTAAAAAGATATTGGGAAGTTTACTTAGATTCTGCATTTTCCTCAACCACTTCATCAGCAATTTCTTTAGAATTTGACCATAAATTCAAAATATCTATAACATTTTGCAAACAATCCAAGGCTTCCAGTTGAAAATCATATTTTTCTTGAGGGTGAACAGAATTATTTCTTTTTCTTTTAATTTCATGTAAAGCTGAACATATTTCATCAATAAGCCCCACTTCATTCTTTAATTTTTCAATTCTTTTATCTTGGGGATCTCTTCTAAATTTTCTTATTGAATGTTTTATTTGTAATCTTTCTAACCCTTGTTTTATCAAAAAATGTTCATAAAGATAAACACAAAATAATTCGGAGGCAGTTCCTGCCGTGGCAATTGCAGCCAAATATTGACCATTTACATAACAAAATAATGATTCCTTCAAACTGTTCATGAGTCCTTCAGGAACATCTAACAATTTTATATCACTCCTTAATTCTAAAAATCTATCCAGCATGAAAGCTGGTTCATTTGAATGATCCTGTAACATTTCATCAATAAAATTATTTAACTTTTCCTTTTTTTCCTGTTCATTCTCTAAAGATAAAATATTATTCAATGCAGAAAATGAAAAATTAGTATAATTCCAATGACTTATCATTTAATAATAAAGAAAAAATACCTTTTTATTTTTTATTATAAAATAATATGTATTCATCATCCCAATTTTGAATTATTTTCACTCTTCTACTTTTAACTTCAAAAATTTATTCGCATTTAGGGCGGGCATTCCAGATTGGGTGGGTGCCCTAATATCAATAACGAATAAATTATTATTCTAAATCATCCCAATTTTGAATTATTTTTGAGATTAAATGCTACAATTTCATTTTGCAGTGTAGTAGCGCTACATAAAAAATTAAATTGTAGATTTTAGCCAAAAAGAAACAAAATTAATTATTCTTTAACTCTTTTAACTATTATCTTTGTAATCCAAATAGCTACAAAGTAACCAAGAACAACACCAGAAATTAAAATTGTCCACGAAGTTAAATGCATTGGAACAATTCCAAAGAATTTATTCAAAGGCGTATAAATTATTAATACTTGTAAAATTAAAGAAAGTATTAGTGCCCAAAACAAAAACATATTTGAAAACCAACCTAATTTTTCTTGTTGACGAATAACAGCAACCCTTACAAATTCATACAAAATAAATCCAGTAAAAATTGTAGTTCTAGCAATTACATGATCTTTTGTAAAATAAAGTGCAAGGAAAAAAGTTGCAAACAAGATAATTGTTTTCTTAATTCCAATAGTTCCAGTTAACCAATAAAGTCTTTTATTCAAAACCGATTCATCTTTTCTACGCGGAGGTTCTTTCATAATTCCCGGACGAACAGGGTCAACACCGAGAGCCAAAGCGGGAAACCCATCAGTCAAAAGATTAATCCACAATAATTCAATTGGTAAAAGAATTGGTTCCTTTAAAGTCAAAAATAAAGTAGCCAAAAATATAACTAAAACTTCAGCAAAATTACTTGTTAAAAGATAATTAGTAAACTTTTGAATATTACTAAAAATACGACGTCCTTCACGAATAGCAGAAACTATTGTAACAAAATTATCATCAAGTAAAATTAAATCAGATGCTTGCTTTGCAACATCTGTTCCACGAATTCCCATTGCAACCCCAACATCAGCTTTCTTGAGAGCCAAAGAATCATTAACTCCATCCCCAGTCATTGCAACAATATTTCCTCTCTCTTGTAAAACAGTCATTATTCTAAGTTTATGTTCAGGAGTTAAACGTGCAAAAACACGACAATCTTTTTCAATTCTTGAATATAACTCATTGTCATCAATCTTTTCAATTTCATCCCCAATTAAAACAAGTTTACTCTCTATTCCAACTTCCTTTGCAATAACGCTAGCAGTTAGTGGATTGTCTCCTGTTAACATAACCACATTTATTCCTGCTGTCCTGCATTGATTTATTGCATCAAGAACTCCTTCACGTGGTGGGTCAATTATTCCTTCAAGTCCAACAAAAATTAAATTTTTCTCAAGGTTTCCTTTAACAGAAGAAACTTCATCATAACAAAAACCAATAACCCTAAGTCCACTTGAAGCAAATTTAGTATTAACATCAAGTATTTTTTTCTTCCCCTTAGAATCTAATTTCACAACTTTTCCATTAATTAAAATTCTGTCACAAACTTCAACTATACTTTCAGGTGCGCCTTTTGTATAAATAATATTTTTACCTTCAGAAGAAACAACAACACTCATCATTTTTCTTTTGGAATCAAAAGGAACTTCAGAAATTCTTTTATATTTTTTATCAAGTTCTTTCTTTTGAAACCCAAATTTTTCTCCAAAGTTTCTAATTGCAATATCTGTTTCATCCCCAACAATTTTTAATTTTTCATCAAAAATTTCTCTTGAATTATTATTTAAAGTTCCACACAAAAATAATTCCCTAAATTCATCTTTTTTTATTTCCTTAAAAGAAAATTCTTTTTCATTTGAATAAATTTTAGTAACAGACATTTCATTTCGTGTAATTGTTCCAGTTTTATCTGTACAAATATAATTAACACTTCCAATAGATTCTATAACAGAAAGCTTTCTAACTAGCGCATTATTTTTTAACATAACCTTTGAACCAACTGCCAAACTCAAAACCAAAACCGCAGGAAGTCCTTCGGGAATTGCTGCAACAGCAAGTGCAATTGCAATTAAAATTGAATTAGTAACACTATATTTCAAAAGACCAAGACCAGCTGTAACAACAGCAATAATTAAAACAATCCAAAACAATTTTTTACTTAATTTATCCATTTGTATGTAAAAAGGTGTTTTTTCCTCTTGTATATTTTCTATTTCATGAGCAATTTGACCAATCTTTGTTTTCATACCAGTAGCATAAACTAAAGCTTTTGCATTCCCTGAAATAATATAAGTATTCATATAAATTTCATGATCCTTAGTTTTACTAACTGCCCTAGATTCACCAGTCAAAGAAGATTCATCAATCTGTAAGAAATTAGAATCAATAATTTTTGCATCAGCAGGAATAACATCTCCTTCTTCAAGAACCAAAATGTCACCTGGAACAACTTCTTTAGTAAAAATTAAAGTAACAACTCCATTTCTAAGAACTTTAGTTTTTGGGTCAGACATTTTTTGCAAAGCTTCAATACTTTTTTCAGCTTTATAGTCTTGAATAAATCCACTAACTCCTGAAACAAAAACAATTATTCCAATTAATATTACATCTAAAACACCATCAGATCCCCCTAAACGACTAACAAAATATAAAACAATAGCAGAAGCAATTAAAAGGATTATTAACGGAGATTTAAATTGTTCAAAGAAAATTTTAATTGGATTAACTTTCTTTTGACGTTGAAGTTCATTACTTCCATATTGAGACAAACGCCTCTTCGCTTCATCACTACTTAATCCTTTAATTTCCATTTTTTATTTTTCCACCTTGCAATTAATGCTGAAAATACGATTGGAATAATTAAAGTAAAAATTATACTAGAAGCAACAATAACTGAGTAAAGTCCTTCCTTAATTAAATTATTTTCTAAAAGTATTTTAATAATAACGATACTTGTACTAAATCTTGCAGAAAGTCCAATTCCCATCAAAATAGAATCACGCCTTCCAATTTTCTTTGAGGTAAAAATATAACTGGCAAATAATTTTGAAATAGCTGAAACAAAAAAGACTAAAACTACAAGTGAAAATGAACCAATCAAATATTTTATATCTAGAGCAAGACCAACAGAAAGGAAAAATATCGGGGCAAAGAATCCATAGCAAACACTCCTAACCTCATCTTCAATATTCTTTACTCTTGTCTTAGGTAAAAAAGTCTTTAAAGAAATACCTGCAAGAAGTGCACCTAAAGCCGAACTTCCCGAATATTCTCCAAGTCCGATAAACAAGAATAAAACTGCAAGAGAAAATAAAAATAAAGTTTCAACTTTGGAAAATTTAAACTTCTCTCCTTCCTTTCTAAACTTAATAAAAAGTGTGGCAAGTAATAATCCAAAAATAAGACCAACAATAGAAAATAAAACTCCTCCTGTGTTCATTGCAGAAGATTTGATTCCCAAAAATAAAACTCCGACAATTAAAATTATTATTTCTATAACATCATCAAATGTTCCAATACCAATAATCATTTGCCCCAATTTTGTATTTACAACTTTAAAGTCATCTAAAATAGGAATTAATATCGCTTCACCTACAGTTGCAAAAGAAATACCA
>JAACWB010000005.1 GCA_009992215.1 archaeon | reverse complement strand
ACCAAACTTAAAAACAGAAATAAGTTTGACTCTAAAAATTCTTTTTTCTTTATTTTATAATTTATTTTGGATTTTATTTACAATATATCTTTTTAGAGATGCAAAATATTTTGATGGAAAAAGAAGAATAAAAATTTTTGGGATTTTAACTTTCATTCTCGCAACAATCCCTTTCTTTTTGGATTTATTTTTAGGAGGCTTTATGGGAAGGTGGATTGTCATAACTGTATATTCTCCATTAATCTCCTTTGTTTATGGAACATGGATTAGTCTTGCAAAAGAATGGAAGGAAATAAAATAAATTAAAATTTAAAAAATATGAATAAAGAGAATTTATTATTTTTACTTAATTTAAGCATCAAGGGAAAAATAGGGAAAACTGGAATAATTCCTATGGAACAATATTTGGTAAATAAAGGATTAATAAAAATAACACAAGGAAGAGAAAAAAATAATCCTTTGTATAAAGAATATTATGTTTTAACAGAACTAGGATATCTTTTCTTAGACGAAATGTCTCTTCTTTCCCTTGACGCTTACAAAAATGCAAAAGCCAAAGTTGAAGAACCTTGGTTAATCACACAGTAATTTATTTCATTAACTAACTAAAAAATAAAAAATGGAAAACAGAACTTCATATAAAAAATTAAATTTTCCTATTCTTGTTTGGAATTCAGGAAATTATAACTCCTTTAATGAGTTGGAAGTAAAGGAAATCAGAAATAAAAAAATCAAAAGAATTGATGAATTGAAGGTTTATTATTCAATAATTTCTAATGGAGCAATGATGGAAATTTACACGAACTATGATGTTGCTCCCGCAATTGAACTTATTCTTTGCAGTCCAAAGGATTTCAATGAATACACAATTGAGGAGTTAACAAAAGCTCTTGAAGAGTTTGATTTTAAATATTTTCATTCAATAAAAAGTGCTACTGAAATTCCCGAAGTTTTCACAAAGGAAATGCCAATAGAAATTGAAAAGCTATTGGGGGATACCTCTTATTTGCATAAAATGGTTCTTTTCAGTTGCATGAAATTAACAAGGAGAACAAAACACCTCAAATTATTACTTGATTTGGCAAAAAATGATGGAGAAATTTCAGGAATGGATTTTTTATTTGTATTTGATAATGGATTTGATTTTAAAACAATTTTAAAAAATCTTGAACGTTGCTTAATAAAATTTAATAAGAAAAACAAGATTAAGGCTAATGCAAAAGAAAAAATAATCAAATTCATCGAATTTTATTTTGAAGAGATGAGAAAAGGTTATATTGTTGGTCTTTGTACAGTTTCTCCTAATAATTTTGAAAAATATAAGCGGGAATTTGAAGAATATAAAAATTCTTAATTAAAATTTTAACTAACCAAAAAAATAAACGTTATGAAAACAATAAATTTAATTGCATTAATATTAACAATTGTTTCTGCCATTGCCTCTTTCTTTTCTATTAGGTGGATGGTAAACAGTTGGGACACAATCAAATTAACTTTTCAAGCTATTGAGGCAATACCTACTCCTATGTTAAACAAATCTTTTGTTATATCTACTTCAGTATTGGCTTCAGTGATTATGTTTGAAGTATATCTTTTTTATACAATAAAAGGTGAGGTGATAAAATCAAGTAGCATACCAATTTTTTTCATTGTTTTCTTTTTTATAATTATTTGGTGTTTCTTTTACGTTGGTATTGCTATATTAGTATCATTTGGAATTACCATACTATTAGAATTTATTTTTCTCTTGTTTGATATAGAAATCAAGACAGATGAAAATGGGTGTTTGAATATTTCAATTGGTTAATCACACAGTAATTTATTTCATTAACTAACCAAAAATAAACATTATGAAACCATTAAAATTTTTATCGTTATTATTCTTTTTTGGAATAACAATTATGTTCATAATTACATACAAGGAATCATCCATAATTATGAAAGATTTAACTATTATTTCCTCTTGGCTACTTTTATCTTTCTTTGCATATTATTCTATTGATGAAAGAAAAAAAGGACAAAGCTTTTTCTTTTTTGGAACCTCTCTTTTTGCATCTTTTGGATTTGCAGAACTTGCAAATATTTCAGAGAAAACTCGGGATTACTTTGATTGCCTTTTTCCAACCTTAATATTTTTCTTTGTAATTTGGGCAATTATTATGTACACATTAAAAAAATAAATTATGAAAAAAATAATTATACTTTTCCTAATCCTTCTTTCTGTTGGATTAGGAAATTTTATCTCAGCACAAAGAATAATTTTTGCACCATCAACAAAAATTCATTTTGGAAATGAAACAACTTATGGTGTGTCTCTTGGAATAGATTTAATAGAAAAAAATTACATGAAATCTATTGCTTATGTTGAGCCAAGACTAGGGACAAATCTAAAAACTTTTGCCTTTGGTATTTCCTTTGAAAAAGATTTAATCAACTCAGGTAAAAGTGCCTTTTACGGGGGTATAAGCCCAGTATACTTAACTGCTTACACAAAAGAAAATGAATTAGCTGGAATAGGATTCAGTTTTAAATTTGGATTACAAAAAATTCAAAATATCTGGACGAAAAGATATAATGGGGACATAAAGCTTTTTCCTTTTATCGAAGCTGGTTTTGAATTCATGGAATTACACTCTGGATTCATGAAAGGGGATTATTACAATAATTCCGGGCTGATTTTTAGGATAGGTGTCAGAATTTAATTTATGTGCTATGAGAGATATTAATTTTAAAGAAATGTGGGAGAAGATAAAAGATGGATATCCTTTATCTTTTCCTGGTTCTTCAACAGAAGAAGGAGAATTAGTTTTTGAAACTAACATTAGGGGAAAAAAAGCGTTAATAGGAAAACTAAAATATTGTCCCTCTACAGATTCCCTTGTTTTTCTTGAACTTTCCGGCAATGTTTGGTTTCTAAAAGATTATGAAAAAAGACAAATAAAAGATAGAACAAAAATTCTTGTAAAAACCCTAAGAAAAACATTTCTTTATTCAAGAAAAGAACGGATAGGTAGAATATTTGGATTTGAATATAAAAATAAATTTCCGAATTTATTTTACCGAGAAACATTTTAAAAAATAAAACTCATGAAAAAGAAAATTAAGTTATTTAAAGAGTTAGCTATAATTTCACACTCGGTTGCAACAACAAATTATTTTCTTATTTTAACGATTTTAATTTTTATGGTTAAAGTAAAAGGATTAGAATTAGAAAGCAAATCGTTTAGTAATTTGTTTGTAGGTCTTATCTCTGGAATATTTTTATTTTCAACTTTAAACAAAATATTTTATTCCCTTTATTTCAATTATATTAATTTATTTATTCAATCTAGAGAAAATCTAAAAAATTCAAAGGCACTTGAAAAGTTTATTTTTTCAAACAAAATAAGAGTTCACCTTCAATTGGTTTTTGGAATTATACTTCTTTTGTTTGGTACCTCTTTTTTGATAAATAATTATTTTGTTGGAATAGAATATTCTCTATTAATAATTTTAGAGGGATTAGTTCTTTCTTTTATTGTTTTTTTTCTAATAAGGTTTTTCAAAACAAAAGTAAAAGGAATTTCTTATCCCGAAGAAAAGATTGGTTGAAGAAGCAGAGAAAGAAAACAAGAAAGTAATACTGAAAGGATTTATTTTAGGGGTTGGTCTATTCAAAGCCTATGTAGTTAAACTTTATGTTAATTAAAATAAAACTTATGAAAAAATTAATCTTAATCCTCTTCTTTGGATTCATCTTGATTTCCACAAGGGGTCAGACAATAATTTCTGTTAATCTTGACCAATTAGCAAAGGATACAAAATTAGCTAAAGCATCTTTTCATTTCACAAGTAACAAAGCTTGTTTTAGTTATTACTTTGATTTAAAAGATGGAAAAATCACTGATATCCTAAAACAAGAAGTTAATAGTGAAATAAAATTGTTTGAAGGAAAACTACTCGAATCAGACATATTAATTTTCTACGAATATTGTCACAAAGGAAAATTATATTCTGGAGTCATACGTAAAGAAGTAATCTCTAATTACGAACATGTTTTTGAATTGAGTCTCAAAAAACGAAATTTAAAAATTGACCATTGGTATTTTCAACTAAAAAACTAAATGTCATGAAAATGCAAAAAGTAATAGATAAAAAAAATAGAAGTTTAAGCTTATTTTGGGCTGCACTTTATTGGGGAATTTTGATCACAATAATTCATTTAGTTTGGATTATATCCTCAAAAGTAGCAGGAGTAAATAATGTTTATGAAGGAAAATTCATAGACAACATACTTTTTCCTTTTGAACCAATTTATATGGCAAAATTTATTTTTGCGTTTATTTCAGGAATATTTATCTGTGTTTATTGGAGATATCTCTCTAATTATTTAGATTATTCCGAGAGGTTTACTGTTTTTAAAAATTCATTTTATCGAACTTTTTTATCTCCCTTTTTTGAATCCTTTTTATTAGTTGCTTTTTCTTTCTTCTGTGGAGCGATGTTTTTCCGTTGGGGCATAGGAGGAATATTATTATCTGGAGGAATTTTAAGTTTTATTGTAATGGTTTTTTTCATTTCAATAAAATCAATAATTCACAAAGGGTTCTTCAAAGGATTATTAAAAGAATTCAAAACAAAAGTAAGATTACATTTTAATTAATAACTAAAAAATAAAAATTTACGATTATGAAAACAATCTATCTAAAATCTGGAGCAAAAGAACAATTGGATAACGCTGGAGTTAATCCTTGGTTTCAACCAATAGAATTCAATGAAAAAAAGACTTCTGAATTCAACGAAGAATTATCCTTGGACGGAAATGAATTATTTTCTTTAAGAGGAAATGAATTTTTTCCAGAAGAGATTGAAAACCTCGAAGAAATAAAACAAAGAATTATAATTATTGAATAATTTAATAACTAAAACAATGATTCTAAGAAAATTAATCAAAAATTATCTTTACAAAAAAGATGAAAATTCTATTTTCTATCTGGATGACAGAATTGAATTAATTGTATTTCTACTTAGCGAGGGAAAATTGTTAAAAAAAGATAGAAAAAATATTCCAAATTTTGATTCTTTTATTTCTTCCTTAATCGAAAAGGAAATCATTAAAGAAGTAAATGAAGAATATTTTCTTATCAATCCTTCAGAAATTTTCAAAGGACGTTGCCCTTCTTGTGGAAATCCAAATCTAAAAAAAGAATCTCTCATTGCAGATAGTTTTGAAAATCCTACGCGATACATTCTCAAATTCAAGTATTGTGAAATATGCAAGACTATGATTTTTGAATCTTAATAATCATTATTAAACATAAATCTAAAAAATGAATAAATTAAATCAAGATCAATTGTCAATGTGGCAATCAATTTACTTTTGGTTGGCAATTTCAATGGTGTTTGTTACAAGTATAGTAAATCTTCTATATTTTGTAATTACCTCTCAGACAAACATCTATTTTCCAAGTGGAGTAATAGATATGTTAATTACTGCAATTCTACTTTTTCTCTTTTTTTACTTCATAAAGAAGTATAAACGAATTACAAAATTAATCAAATTTTAATAAATTAATTATTGTTAAATTTAAATTTTAAACACTATGAAAAAAGTATTATTTTATTTAGTAATTGTTTCTTTATTGTTCACATTAAGTTGTGGTAAGAAAAAACAAAAAGAAGCGGCCGAAAAGGCAAAGATTGAAACAGATGCAGCTATTAATTCCATTGTTGGAATTGTTGTTGATAAGAATTATGTTGACAGCTGTATTTTTGTAAACAAGGAAAATTCCCCAAAAGAGATAATTTCATCGGTGATTCCAGCTGGTGAAAAAATAACCTATGTGTACAAAGAAAAATCATACAAATTATCTCTTAACAAATCTTTGCCTGGAACCTTGGAGGGAAAGAAAATCCAAACAAGAAATGGATATATAGAAACAAAAGGGATTAAATTTTTCACGAAAAAATTTACGATTGAAGGAAAAAAAGAGTTTTATTCAAAGGCAGGATTAATGCCCTGGATTGAAGCGTCTGAATTAGATCCATATGTTTTACTAAAGGGAAAAGTTAAATATCCCCTAAACAGCAGTCTTGAATATTTTAAAGAATTTGCTCTTAATTCAGATACAATTTACTTAAACGAAGGGCCAAGATTTTTCGTAACTGATGGCAAAGATTACTGGATGTATAACAATCAATACGAACCTTGGTTGAATCGCGAACAGTCAGAAGCGGCAAGAAAAATAAAGGCTCTTCTTAATAAAAAAATCGTTTCTAAATAAATCAATTTAATTTAACCAAAAACTTCTCCTTAACTGGAGAAGTTTTTTTAAAATTAAAATTATGAAAAAAGAAAACTTTTTTGAAAATTTAGTCAATTATTCAAAATTAAGAGAAAAAGGAATGATTGATGACGATGAATTTGTACTAATTTTAAACGAAATCTCTTTATGTGAAAATAAAGAAGAACTAGAAGAATGTATAAATTCACAAGAGATTCATCCAGACTTCAAAGAAGCACTAAATGAAAGAATAAATAAAAATAATTTTTAACCAAGTCTAGCCTGGACTTCAAGCTTCCAGCTTCTAGATTCCAGCTAGATTTTTGTAAACAAAAATCTTATGAAACAATACTTAGGCTTGCTTGACCATGTCATGAAAAATGGCATAGAAAAAAGTGATAGAACAGGAACTGGAACAAAAAGTACTTTTGGTTATCAAATGCGTTTTAATTTACAAAACGGGTTTCCCTTACTCACAACAAAAAAGCTACACTTAAAATCAATAATTTATGAACTTCTTTGGTTCTTGAAAGGAGATACAAATATTAAGTATCTAAATGATCATGGTGTAAAGATTTGGGATGAGTGGGCAAATGAAGACGGAGACCTTGGAAATATTTATGGATATCAATGGCGTTCATGGCCAGCACCAAATGGACAACATATAGACCAAATTTCTGAAATTATTCACTCAATTAAAAATAATCCTGATTCACGTCGGCATATTGTAAGTGCGTGGAATGTTGCTGATATAAAAAATATGGCACTTCCTCCATGTCACATTCTTTTTCAATTCTATGTTGCTGATGGAAAACTATCTTGTCAATTATACCAGCGAAGTGCCGATATATTTTTAGGAGTTCCGTTTAACATAGCTTCGTATGCTATTTTATTAAAGATGATTGCACAAGCTACAGGACTGGAGCCATACGAATTTATTCATACTTTGGGTGATGCACATATTTACAAAAATCATTACGAACAAGTAAAATTGCAATTGTCAAGAGAACCAAGAGAGTTGCCGATACTAAAAATCAATCCGAATAAAAAAGATATTTTTTCATTCGAATTTGATGATTTTCAATTGGAAGGATATAATCCTCATCCAAATATTAAAGGAGAGATATCAGTTTAATTAATCAAAAGCTTCTCTTCTAGAGAAGCTTTTTTCTTTTGAAAATAATTATACATTAAATTGTAACAAAATAAACTCAATTAACATTAACTAACTAAAAAAATAACAATGAAAAAATTATTTTTAATTTTAATTTCAACTTTATTATTTTTTTCTTGTGAAGAAATTTTGGAATTGTTTGATTACGATTTTTCAGATATTTCAAAGTTTACAGTTGAAGTGGGAAATCATGAATATAGAATAGAAACTTCAGATGGAATGAAAACACCTTTTTCAATACAAAGTTCTTCTGTTTGGTCCTATTATGTTTTAATTGACAAGAATCATAAACATGAAGAATTAATTGAAGGATGTAATGGAGATTGGAATAAAATTGGAGGATTAACAAGTGAAGTTTTGGGAAGTCACATGAAAAATTCAGGAAGATGGGCTTTCAAATATTATGATTCAACCCTCTACATTTGTCCGTATACTCATGATGACGATTTAGTTCATAAACAAGGAGAAATAAATTATGGAGTATATTTAACCTCGACAAAAGACACAGTAATTGCAAATAATTTTGGGTTAAAAATAAAATTTGAAAAAGCATACAAATTGGAAATAATTGATTCCTCTGGATATTTTATTTACAAATTTGAAAATCAATTAATTGCAATTCATTCTCATCCAATATCAGGGGAAGATTTTTATCGTATACAAACTCCCTGGTTTGGTGGAAATTGCTCATTTGAAGGGGTTATGGAAGATAAATCAAATGTTTTGCGAGCTTCAATTTATTGGGGAAAAACAAGTGAAACAACAAAAGAAAGATTAGAAAATGCCTGTGAAATTTCTAAAAAATCAAATAATTTAATTTTCAAAGAGTATAATAAATATTTTGAATGTTCAGAAATTAAAAATGAATAATAAATTAATATTAACTAAAAACAAAATTTAATGAAAAAAGCAATTTTAATTTTCATGTTTGTTCTAGGAATAAACATAACTTCAAATTCTCAATCTATTAAAAGATTGGACTTAACAACAAATATCCCTCAATTCATAACAGATTATGAAACAAATCTCTCAATAACATTAAGAGAATTTAAAACAAAAAATTATTTTGTTTATTGGGCAAAAGATTTTGTCTTAAATTTTTCTTACGAGCATTACAAAAATTTTGATAATTTTATGTTTGGGCTGGGTTATGAATATATCACTTCTTCAAATTTGCTTCTTGAACCAGGAATAAAATTTGGAATTGGTGGAGGAGAATTATCGAATGCAACCTATATCAAAATAGGGATGCCGATAAATAACAGAACGAGAATTTTAATTCTACCAAGATACTGTTTTAACAAAATTGGAAATTATCCCGAGATAAAATTAGGATTATCAATAAATTTAAATTAATTAACATTAACTAAAATAAATCTAAAATTATGAAAACAACAAATTATTACTTGACCGTTTTGTATTTTGCAAGAAAAGTACATGAAGGCTTAATTCAAGCAACAGAAGAAAATTTCAAAAAACACATTAGTTCTTTTGAAGGGATCATTTCTTTTTCAGATTATGTAAATATATTTGAAAGTAAAGATGTTCCAAAAGAAGTAAAATTGCTTGTTCCTCGTAGAGGATTTATTTCTATGATTAAAGAAAATAAATATGAAAAAAGTCCCACCCTTTTTCAAGTTAAATTAAAAATAGATAAATATTCAGATTCAGAATCTGCGCCAACAATAGACAAATTAATGGCGATATTTAACTTTGAAAGAGAATGGAAAAAAACTTCCACTCAATTTGAAAAAGAATGGAATGAAAAACAAAGTGAATATTATTTTATTATTGAAAAATCTGGACCCTCAGAGAATATAATTGATTTGGAAGTGGTTCAAATAAAATTAAAATAACTAACTAAAAACTTTTATCGTTATGAAAAAACTAATTATTTTAATTTATTTATTGGTTTCAGGATTTTTGGTTTTCAGTCAAGAAGACATAATCTTATTTGACACATTATGTCAAAAAAATATGGTTCTTGTGAGAAAAACAATTAAAACAGAAACCCTTGATACTCTTGAAATTTACCCCTTCTGTTTAGACAAATATGAAACAGTGCGTTTGTTTAAAATTGGTTACTTGGAGAAAAAAGAAACTGATACAACTTTTATTCAATCTTTTTTTCCTTCAAGAATAATTTCACAAGGAGTAATCACAAAATTTTATTACAATGAAAAAGACGGTTATTCTGTTGTAGATAAACCCTTTTCCTCTAACTGGAAATATTCTGAACTGTGGCTTTCGTTTTTCCTTGTGTTTGTTCTGTCTTTAGGATTCAATAAAGGCTTTTGGTACAATTTTTCTTTAAACAGCGTATGGGAGAGTCGCCCATTATTCAGAAGAAAAAAATTCTTTTATTTGTTTGAGGGAATATCAATTTTGATTGTATCTTTCTTTTTCTATTTATCAAATTCAATTACAATTGAAGTATTTGTAATAACAATAGAATTTTCCTTGATATTTGTAGGAATAGTGTTTTTAGTTATTCTCTCTAATTCAGAAAAGATAATTAAATCTTTCACTGTTTTTTCTATTTTACTGATACCTCTTTTCTTTATTGCATTATATCTTTTACAAAAAATTAGTCCTCTTGGAAGTAAAATTCCAAATGAATACTTATTACAATTTTATTTATGGACATTATTTTCTTATGCAATTTCTTTTATTATTGCAGAAATAAGATATTATTTTAAAAGAAAACAAGAAAAGAAAGAGGAAGAATTTTTTGAAAATGCAAGTGATGAAGAATTGGTAGAATATTTTTTTAATAAAACACAAAACAATTTTAAAGAAATAAAATTAAAAGGGAAATATTTGGCACGATTAATCAATCTCTCAAACAATTCAGTAGATGTTTCTTTTCCTAAAGAAAAGATATTCTATAATCCTGGACGAATAATTTCAACATATGCCACGCAAGCAAGAGTTCTTATAAAAAACAAATAATTATGAAAAAATTAATTTTAATTTCAATTGTTATTATGTTCTCCCTCCCTTCTTTTTCTCAGTGTTTTAATACTGAATTAAAAGACACAACAAAATTATCTTTTGTTGTGGGAGGAGAATTTGGTTCTTCTAAAATACTCTCTGGAAAATTAGCCGAACAGTATGAATTGTATCCAGCAACTTTGAGTTTAAGGGGCGGTGTAAGACTTGACAATTTAGAAATATTCGCGTTCTATAATTTTTCTTATGTAACAGATTATCTTTGGCTTGAAGAAGAATATGGATTCAGCGAAGAAACTTTTGATTTATCTTTCAATACATATGGGCTTGAATCAAAAATAGTTTCAAAAAAACCTGTTCTCTCTGAAGTCTATCCTTTCCTTTCTTTAAGAGGGGGATATACAAAAGCAAGAGAAGTCCCATCAAATAAAGAATTGTTTACCGAATCAAAAGGTGCAGGTTCATTACTTGGAATCGGAATCGGAGCAAATTTTTGTTGCCAGCCATTTGAATTGTTCATACTACTAGATTATGATTATTACATAATCGAAGGTGAAAATAAATTCAAAGACAAAATTGATTTTGGTGTTCTTTCTCTTTCTGCTGGATTAAATATTCAACTTTTTAAAATTAAATAAAATGCCAAACAAAATATTAAATGAAAGAATTGGTTCAGCCCCTTTAATGATTGATTTATTTGAAAGGGTATTAGAAAATTCACTTGAAGTTAAAACAAATAACGGACAGAAAAATATTCCTCCTCTTTCTTTAGATAGAATTTTTGATTTAATAGAAAAATACAAAAATCCTTCTGAAGGAAATTCGGAATATTTTATTCAAAGTAGATATAAATGTTATTTATATTCAGAAAGTTTTTTGTTTCAACTAAATCTTCCTTCTGTAAACTATTCCAAAGAAACCGATTTAGAAAAAGAAGTAGAAAAAATGTCAAACCATTATGCTCGGCTAGTTTTGGATTCAATTAAAGCATCTTACAATAAAGGAGAAGAAATTCCTTTTGAGGAATTGATTCATCGTCATGAATTTGTTTTAAACAATCTTGAAAGAAATCCAGAATTCAATTTTCTGAAAAACTGGTTAGAGCAATTAATTAACAAATCTAAAAAATAATAAATGAAAACAGAAAAAATCATTGACAAATTTTTTGTTATTCTTGGAGCTTTCGCTTTGGTATATATCTTCTTGAATAGCTCAAAAGAAATTCCTCGTGAAATAAGTCTTCTTTCAAAATTAATGTTAGGGGGATTTATTCTTTACTCATTAAAATCCTTTTTTAGTAACAAGAAAAATTTGCATGCAATTTGGATTTATTCTGGTTTGCTGTGGTTCCTTGCATGGATTAATGACCTTGGAATTAAAAATGTTGATTTATGCCGGGGAATTGCATTAACGCTTCTTGCAGTTTTTATTGTTGGTTCAGTAAAAACTTATCGGGAAGTTGACAAAAAAGAAGGCGTGATAAAAGGATTATATTTTTCAGTAATCTACACACTTTTTCTTTGGATAATAATTTACTTTACCCAGATGGATTTTATTTGGGTAATAAAATAATTAACAAATTAAAAAAAGGACAGCTTAACAGTTGTCCTTTTTTTTGCAAAATTTTCTGAAAAACCCTGCCAAATTTTTTTGTAAAATTAACTGAAATACCCATAACTAAAATTATTATATTCTTCCACTTCATAAGCTATTGCTTTGTCTTCGTGAAATAAAACAAACTCTTTTATTCCAATGTCAAGTGCCATCTTTGAACAAATAGTACAATAAGGTTTTCCCGCAAAAAGAACTTCACCTTCTTCATTAATTCTAACAAAATATAAGGTACTTCCTTTAATTTTTTTAGGGTTCCTTCGTAGAGAATCAAACATCGCCCTTTGTTCAGCGTGAACACAACAAGTTTTATCCGTAACTTTCACATCATAATCAGCCTTAGAATTAAAACACCTTCTTTGACTCTCTAGGTCCTTTGGCGGAGAATTAAAACCACTTCCTATTATTTTTCCGTCCTTAACAATTATACTTCCACATTTAAAACGAGAGCAAGTTGCTTTCTTTGCAACAGAAATACACTCTTTAATAAAAAAATTTGCTTCTTCTCTTGACAAAATTCTCATAAATAAAAAAAATAATCTTCGTTTATATTAATTTATATAAAAAAATTTAGAATTTAAATAAAAAAACCTTCTTACAATTTCAAAGATTTCAATTCTTTTTTCAAACCCTCAATTGCTTGCTTGAAAATTTCACTTGCACTAATTTGACCAAAAGATTCAATTGTAAAAACCAATTCACTTGTGTCTTTCACTTCACAATTGTCATCATCTTTCTTACAAAGTCCCTCGCAAAAATCAATCAATGATTTTTCCTTGTCGTCTTTTATAATAATATTTTCGCCTTTTTCCTTAATTGTATTTTCTGGAAATGTTTTTGAAATAATTTCTTTATGTTTTTTTGGTAATGTGATTTCACAAGCGTTTCTATAAACTAATAATCCTGGAGCAAATTTAGCATGATCCTTTCCATAACCAACTTTAGTTATAGCAGTAATTTTAACTTCTTGACCTTCCTTAAGCAAAGTTAAAGGAATTTCTGAATAAACAACGTCGCAATCACCATTAAGATCTTTTGAATAAACATATCCTGGACCTTTCTTGTTCAATTTTAATTTCAAAACAGTATCTTCTTTGATATCTTTAGACATTTTCAAAGGAACAAGCCCAACTCTGTGAGCTAATGTTTCATCGTATAAAGCAGAATCGTTTTTTGCAATTTCTAATTCATCAATTGCCATAACTGGAATTAAACCAACACTTCTTCTAATTGAATTAGCTAAACTTTCAGTCACTTGTGCAGTAAATACCAATTTTTCGTCTGATTTTTTTATAATTTGCATTTTCTAATATATATTTTTAGTTATCTAATTTAATTTTTAAGACTTATGGTCTACGACCTCTACGTCCACCTTTCTTCTTAGGTCCACCTCTAGGATTTCTAGTTGTGTCTAAAATATTCAAAATCTTAAATCCTTCTCTTGTTAATGATTTAACAATTGTATGTGCACCAGGTCCTGGAGCAGGATTTCTTGTTTTTGCTCTAATTCTAACGTAAAATGATTTGATTCCTAAATCTTTAACTTCTTCAGCAATTCTTTTTGAAATAAACATAGCAATTGTTGGGTTAGCTTTAAGACGATTATGTTTTGTAACCATTCCACCAGTAACTTTTGAAATTGTTTTTCCACTCATGTCAGTTACATGAACAATTGTGTTGTTAAAAGAAGTATAAATGTTAATTACAGCTTCTGATTCTTTACAAACAGTAACTTTCTTTGGACCTTCAACTTTAAATTCTTCTTTAACTTCAAGTTCTTCATCAGTATCCTCTTCCATTTCTGGAAGTTCAATTTTTTCTTCGTCAATAATTTCTTTCTTTGTCATTTTATTCTTGTTCTACAGTTTCTTCTTTCTTTTCTGAAACTGGTTTTTTAGTTTTTTGTTTAATTTCAATTGTACTTTCAAATTCAACTGGAACAATATATGAAGGTGTATCAACAACATTTCCATTCACTAGTATTTTTTTATGAGTAATCATTTGTCTTGCTGTTTTTGGAGTTGTAGCAAGTCCTTTTACTGCAACAATTGTTTGAAGTCTTCTATTCAAATAATCTGTTTTGTCTAATCCTAAAATATCAGCAATTGTATTAACATTCATTCCAATTTTTTTCAATCTTGCAAATAATGCTTCTTGTTCTTCAGCTGAGGCAGTAATTAATTTCTTTGCCTTTTGTCTCATTGAACGAATTTTCGCTTCTGCTTTCCAAATTTCTCTTTTATTTTTCAAACCATATTCCTTAACAATAACTACTTCTTCTTCGATTCTAGCCTTGTCAAAAGGTCTTTTTGGTCTTGAATAAATTTTATGTCTTCTCTTCATTTTCTATTTTATTTCTTTTCTCCTTTCTTCTTAATTCCAGCACCTTTTCTTCTAAATCTTCTGAAGTTTGACTTAGTTCTTTGACCTCTCATTGGAAGTCCAGCCATATGTCTGTATCCTCTGTAAGATTTAATTTTCTTAAGTCTTTTAATATCAAATTCAACAGTTAATTCTAAATCAGTACCAATTAAATGTTTATTGATTCCAGATTCAAAATCATTTCTTCTATTCAAAATATATTCAGGAACTTCAGGATTTTTCAAAAAAGCTTCAACTTTTTTAATTTGTTCTTCAGTTAATTGACCAATCTTCATTGCTTTGTCTAAATTTAAAATTTGACAAACTGCATTTGAAAGTGCCCATGAAACTCCCTTGATTTTTGTTAATCCAGGATATAATTTCATTTTACCTTCAATATCTTTTGATAAGATTCTTACTACTCTGTTTTCTCTGCTTTCTTGTGCCATTTTATTGTGTGAAAAGGTTGTACCTTTCTATGTTTGTTAGTTCTTGAAAGATTCTTTTCTCTACTGCCTTTTCAGGATCAGGTAGATTCGGAACCCTTTTTTTCATCTCAGCAAAAGATTCAAATTCCTTCTCTTCTCTTTGCTTGATTATTTCCTGCATATGTTTTTTACCTAGGCCAGGCAAAAGTTCAATTTGATGCAGTCTCTTATTGATTGCGGGAGCTTCATTAAAAAACTTAACGAATTTTGCTTCATTCAATTTCACAGCTTCTTTAATTGTCTCTTGAAGTTGAACTTTAGCAGATTCTGTTAACTTTTCTCTCTTAAGTCTTCCAAGGATATAATAAACTTTATCTCGTTTACCTTCTCCAATGTAGACTTTCTCTCCAATCTCGAGTGGTACTCCTCTCCTAGGAACTAATTCTAGAAGAGTGAAATTATTTTCTCCGATAGCTTGAGCTATTGGCATCATTTTCTTTTCCAACGGATAACCGTTTGGTAAATATTCTAGTATAATTGCATTGTCTTCTCTCATTTTCTCTATTTGAATTCTTTAATTGTTGATAATATGTTATTAATCTCATTTTCGTCAAAGTTTACATCAGACAAAACCTTATTCAATTCGTCTTTGTCTTCTGGTAGCACATCAATTATTTTTGAAATGTGTTTTTCGTTTAGTTTAATTAAATCAAGTGAAAGTAATTTTTCTCTCATTTCCTTTCCTTGCTCGAATGTTAATTTTGTAAAATTTTTTACAAATGCATTAATTTCAGGATTATTTTCACTAATATATTCTTGTGCTTCTGCCATACTTAGTGCTTTATTTCCTTTAATCATTGTACTTTCTCAATTTGTTTTATCTTTTTTAAATGTACTGGTGCAATCAAATAATCCTTCGGTTTTGCTTGATCTTTAATTTTAACAATGTATGATTTTCCTCGTTTTCCAATAACTACTCCAGTTCGACCTTGTAATCTTTTTGGGAAACTTGCAACTAGAGAAACTTCTCTAACAACTGCTACATTATCTCCTTCTTTGAATCTTTGAAAATACCTCGAAAAGGAAAATTTTCCTCTAGTCCTTATTTCTTTTCTTCTTACCATAATCTAGTTGAGAAAATTTCCCTTTAAAAACCTTGTCCTTCTAGACAAGAGATATCAATTTTAGAATTAGTTACTCTCTATAATTCTGAATTACAAAGTGTACCGTTTGCTCTTGCTCCTTCCATACTTTCTTTGATTGTTCTAAACATTTTGTCTCCCCAAACACGAATACCACAAGAATCACAAAAGTCTATTACACTATCATCAGAAACTGCTTGGTTACAATAAATGCATTTTCTTGTCATCCTCTTTTTCGCTAGGCGATTCTCCTTTACTTTAGTCAAAAAAACTTTTTACTTTTTAAACATTTATCTTCTTAGAAAATATACAATTAATTTTAATCGTAACCTTTAAAAACCAAAAGATGCGAATATTAATATGATAATTCCAGTTAGATGTTTTTCATGCGGAAAGCCAATCGGACACTTGTGGGAAGAATACAAGCGTAGAGTAGCTGATGGTGAAGACAAAAAAAAGGTTTTAGAAGAATTAGGTGTTGAAAGATACTGTTGTAGAAAACAATTCCTTGGTCAAGCAGACACAATTGAATTAGTTTCTAACTTCAAGAAAGCTTAAATATATTTTTTTATTTGGTTGTTTATGAAAAAGACTATTTTTATTTATGGGTTTAAAGGTTATATTGCTCAATCCAGAATAGCAAAGCAAATTTTGAGAACACCTGTTTTATGTTTTGAATATAATTCTAGTTTAACACAAACAATCGAAGAAATTGCAAAGGATCTAGACAAATTTATAATAAAAAATACGGAATCAAAAGAAACTGTTAACCTTATTGGAATAAGCGCAGGGGGAATTATTGCAGAATATTATTCAAAATTTGAAAATTCAAAAAAAATAAACAAAATAGCAACAGTTTGTTCCCCCTTAAATGGAACATATATTACTAAATTTTATTCTAAAAATTTGAAAGGATTAAAACAATTATCTAAAGATTCAAAATTATTGAATAAAATAAAATCAAAAAGATTAGGTAAAAATAAAATAATTAATTTTTATTGTCCTTTTGATATTTTAGTTCCGGGAAAATCTGGAAAAGGAGAAAATCCTAGAACTATTTGGAACTTTTTTCATTTCACTATACAAGAAGATAAACAAATTTTTAAAAAAATAAAGAGGTTTTTTGAAGAATGAAAATAGAATTTTATGAAGAATTTCCAAATGAAGAAAATTTATCTAAATTAAAATTAGTCAAATTTCCAACTAAAATATTCATTGCAAGTAAATCCATAAAAGAATTCAAAAAATATGAATCTCTTGCAAGAAAATACAAAAAAGATTTAGATATTGCATATTGGCCAGTTGTAAAAAATTCTTATTGGATTTCCCCTTTTGCAAACAAAAAAGATTTGATAGAGTTATTCACAGAATTAGATAAAATAAAAAATCCTCTTTTAATTGATTTGGAGCTTCCACTTAAATCAAGATGGAAAATGTATTTCAAAAATATTTTCTCCTTCAGAAAAAATAAAAAATTAATAAAGAATTTTTTAGAAAAGAATAAAGAAAGAGTAACAACTGCAGAATATCCTTTTGCATTTATTTCAAATTTCATGAAACTTCTAGGACTTAATTATAATATAGATTATGAACGAAGTATTATGTGGTATTCAAGTATGATGAAACTAAAAGTAAATAAAATAATTAAAAGAAATTTGAATAAAATAAGTAACAAAGACAATTACTCAATTTCCCTCGGAACAATCGCAATTGGAATTTTGGGAAATGAGCCAATACTTTCTCCAAAAAATTTGGAAAAAGATTTAGAATTTGTAAAAAACAAGGGATTCAAAAAAGTAGTGATATTTCGTTTAGGAGGATTAAACAAAAAATATATGGATGTACTCAATAAATTCACTTAGAATTTAATTCTTTTTCAAATTTCAAATAAGCTTTTTTATAATTTTCTTGACTCTCATCATTTTCATTTTCTGTGTATTGCCAATTCCAAGATAATTCTTTTGGAGTATCAAATCCGAAAAATTTTAACACTTTTTTTTGTGTTTTAATCACATTTTCTCCGTTCCAGTTGTGCCCAATAGCAATAACTCCAACTTCTTTTCCCTTGAGAATATTTTCTCCTTTAAGCGTTGAATGTCTATTTTCAATAAATGTAAGTCTCTCAATTAATCTTTGATAAATAGAATCCATATTTCCCCAACGAACAGAACCAAAAAATAAAATAACGTCAGAATCAAATAATTTTTTTGTGATTTTCCAAAGTTCATCATCTTTGTTATTTATTGATGCCCAACATCTGTGATTTTGACTTGGATTTTTTCTCTTGTCTTTTAGTAATGCTCCTTTAACTCCACAATAATTTCCTTTCTTTGAAGAAACATTTCCCTCGCAAGGATAAATTTTTATCTTTGATACATCAATTACCCTCACTTTTTTTCCAAGTTTTTTTGCAAGAAGTAATGCAAGTTCAGTACTCTTTGGTTTTTCTCTTCCCTTTTCCCATCTATTAGAAGTTGTCAAAAATAAAATCTTTTTCTTCTTTTTCAAATAATTTATTGTCGCGTTTATTTTCATTCTAAAAATAATACAATATGAAATGAATTATTGTAACGAGTAATGTTGTCAGGGCAAAGAGAAGGTGAATTTTAAAATTAATTTTACCTTTATGTAGAAGGATACCCATAGTTATTGTTGTCAATAATAAAAAAAAGCTGATAAATCCAAAAAGCCTAATTTGTGTGATCATAAATTGTATTTGCTTTTTTACTTTATTTAAATTATTACGAATATTTTATAATTTAATTTTTTTAACTTTTCCACATTTTTCACAAGTAACTGTTTTGAATCCTTTGGTTATTCTAATTTTTTCATTTCCCAAGTAGGGTTCAAAGCAATCAGAACAAAAAAGTTTTTTATTTATACCCAATGGAATTCTATTTTTCATGGATAATTTTTTTATTTTCAAAACTTCTTTTGGACTCTTTGATTTAATTTTATCAAAAAATTCTTTAATCTTCTCTTTTGCTTCAGTTTTAGAAATTTTCTCTTTCATTATTACAAGAACTAGTTTAGATTAATAAAAATTTAGAATATGCGCGGACTTGGGATAAGTCGATTTTTCTGAAAGAATAATTGGCTTGATGGAATATTTTGGATGAGTCGTTTTCCAATCGACCCAAAATATGACGTCTCGTTCGAAGACCAGTAAGAATATGCGCGGACTGGGATTCGAACCCAGGTCATCTGGTTGGAAGCCAGAGATTCTGCCACTGAACTATCCACGCTTACAAGTATATTTTACATTTTGGTTTAATAAATCTTACGATTTAGTAAATAAGTTATTAAATTTAATTTTCCTATTCTTTCAATGAGTGAAAAGAAAAATTTCTTTTTATTGGAATTTTCTTTATTTTTTTTAATGGGAATTATAACTTTTTTTGAGTTATATTATTTTAACATCTTCGAGACAATTTTTACATATATTAAGCCATATATCTCTTGGTTTATTGGGCTTAGTTTTGGTTTTGTCTTTTCAGAATTTTCAAAAAAATTAACAAGAAAAATTAGAATTGGGGCAATAGAAAGAAGAAAAGAATATTTTTCTATATTTTTATTCAACATGGTTTTGTCTTTTGTTATTATCGCAGGAGTTAGAACACTTGCAATAACTTTTTTTAATCAATTTTTTATTTATTTTCATGTATTATTTTTAGAATGGATAATTTTTATTTATGTAACTTTCAAATTAAAGAATAATTATGAAATTTCAGCAAAATATTTTATAACAACACAGCTGATAACTCTTTTTTATGTTGCAATAATCTTAACCTTTATAGCATAAAACTCCCGAGGCAGGATTTTACTATCAACTTGTGAAATTTCTTAAATTCATTATATTCATTTATTAAAATTTCAAAGTTGTTAGCCTGCGACGTCTTGGTTCAAATTAAAACGCCCGAGGCAGGATTTGAACCTGCGACTTCCACCTTAGGAGGGTGGCACTCTAATCCAGACTGAGTTACCCAGGCATGTTTAATTGCTTTCATTGTCTAGAGTAACTTAACTGCAATTAAGCTTGCGAGCCGAGTTACCCAGACAAATAATGCAAGAGACAGGATTCGAACCTGCGTAGGAATACACCACTAGATCCTTAATCTAGCCCATTTGACCACTCTGGCACTCCTGCATAATATTTACAGAAATTACCCCTATAAAAAACTTTATAAACCCAATTGCTTCTCTAAATTTGAAGACGGCCATAGTAGGTTGGAAACACCTGTTCCCTTTCCGAACACAGAAGTTAAGCTTCCTACGTTGTCCATGGTAGTGTCCCGCAAGACGCGAACTGTTCAAGTCGTCTTTCATTTTCTTTTTTATTCATTAAAAGACGACAAGTCGTCAAAACAAGATTTAAGCGAAGTCTAAGCTTGTTTTTGCCAAATTTCAAAGAAAGAAATTTGAGCGTTTCATTTTCTTTTTTATTAATTAAAAAATGAGAATAATTTCTAATCCAATAACCTTTATATATAGAGAGTTTTTCTTTTGATAATGGAAAACCGTAATTGGCACGATAGAAATTACAAGAAATTATTACTACTTCCGTTAGTTTTACTACTTTTTTCAATAGGTTACTTAATTTATTTTAATTCAACAACAGGGGATTTTGTAAAAAAAGATATTTCCTTGACAGGTGGAACTTCAATAACAGTTTATGATAAAATTGATGTTTTAGATTTGCAAAATTCCTTAGCTGATAAATTACCCGACTTAAATGTAAGAGAAATTTATGAAATAACAACCGGAGAACAAAAAGCAGTAATAATAGAGACGACTCTTGATGGAGATTCAGCAAAAAATATAGTTGAAGAATATGTTGGTTATTCTTTAGTTGAAGGAGAGAATTCAGATTTTGAATTCACAGGTTCAATTTTAAGTGAAGCATTTTACAAACAATTACTTTTAGCTATATTAATAGCATTTGCATTTATGGCAATTGTTGTTTTCATACTTTTCAAAACAGTTGTTCCTTCAACAGCAGTAATTATTTCCGCTTTTGCAGATATTTTAATGACACTAGTAACATTCAATCTTTTTGGAATGAAGATGTCAACTGCAGGAATTGTAGCATTCCTTATGCTTATTGGTTATTCAGTAGATACAGATATTTTACTTACTACAAGAATGCTAAAAAGAAGTGAAGGTTCATTAAATAGCAGAATCTTTGGTTCAATGAAAACAGGTATGACAATGACATTAACATCCTTTTTCGCATTTTTAGTTGCACTTTTTGTTGTTAGGTCTTTCTCAATTGTATTAACTCAAATTTTCACAATCTTAGTAATTGGTTTAGCTTTTGATTTACTAAACACTTGGGTAACAAATGTTTCAATATTGAAATGGTATGTGGAGGCTAAAAAATGAAAATAAAATTAACTTTCAAAATTTGGTTATTAATTATATTTTTAGCTTTTTCACTAATTGCAATTTTTGGCTTACCTCTAAAATTTATGCAAACAGGGGTTGTTGTTAGTTCTATTGAAAGCGCAAACAATTCACTTTATGATCAAGGTTTACGTCAAGGAATGGTTATTACTTCAGTAGATGGAAAGGAAGTAACTGATTTAATTTCATTTTCCCAAATACTCCAAACAAAATATTTGAATGGTGAAGAAAAAACAACAATAGTTGCAGACAATAATGAATTTATTTTTTATGCCTCGGAATTTCCAGATGTAACAGTTAGAAATTTGAAAAAAACAAATCTTGAATTAGGATTAGATTTGTCCGGTGGTTCAAGAGCATTAATCAAAGCAGAAAATATGACTTTAACAACGGACCAAATTAATGATTTAGTTGATATTACTTCAAACAGATTAAACGCATTTGGTTTAACAGATTTGAAAGTTATGCCTGTTTCAGATTTGAGTGGAAATAATTTTATGTTAATTGAAATTGCAGGAGCAACACCAAAAGATTTGAAAAAATTAATTTCTGAACAAGGTAAATTTGAAGCTAAAATTGGGAATGAAACAGTTTTTATTGGAGGAAATAGAGATATCGCTTCAGTTGGACGTGACGCTCAAAATGCAAGAATTGAAGGATGTAGCGAAGGGGGAGACGGATATGTTTGTAGGTTTTCTTTTGCTGTAACTTTAAGTGGAGCTGCAGCTGAGAGACACGCAGAAATGACTGATAAATTAGAAGTTAATGTAACTGCACAAGGAAATTACTTATCACAAAAATTAGATTTAGTTTTAGATGATCAATTAGTTGACAGTTTACTGATTGGAGAAAGTTTGAAAGGAAGAGTAACAACTCAAATTTCTATTTCAGGTTCAGGAACAGGACCTTCACAAGAAGAAGCTTATGAAGATGCAAAAGCACAAATGAAAAAGCTTCAAACAATTTTAATGACTGGGAGTCTACCTTACAAATTAGAAGTTGTTAAATTAGACACAATTTCACCGACATTAGGAGACGAATTCATCAATTCGATTTTATTTGTAGGTTTAATTGCAGTTTTGGTTGTTTCATTAATTATTTTCATTAGATACAGAAGCTGGAGGTCATCAATGGCCTTAATTGTAACAACAGTTTCAGAAGTAATAATCGTTCTTGGAATTGCAGCGTTAATTAAATGGAATTTAGATTTACCAGGTATTGCAGGAATATTGGCAACGATTGGTACTGGAGTTGATGATTTAATTGTAATTATGGATGAATCAACAAATACAATAACTCTTAGTTTGAAACAAAGATTAAAGAGAGCATTTACAATTATTATGGGAGCATATTTTACAACATTAGTTTCTCTTCTTCCTTTAATGTGGGCAGGAGCAGGTTTATTGAAAGGATTTGCAATAACAACAATTATTGGTATCTCCGTTGGTGTTTTCATAACAAGACCAGCATTTGGGGACTTGGTAAGACAATTCAAGAATTAAAATGTTACCAAAAACACATTTTCTAGCGGGATTAATTTTTAGTGGATTAATTTATTTACTCTTTCCAGAATTAAATTTAATTTATCTCTTCATTTTTTTCTTATCAACTTTCTTGATAGATTTTGACCACTATTTGTATTATATTTACAAATATAAAAATTATAATTTAATGAGTGCATATAAACTATTTAGAAAAAATTCTAAATTTTTTAATATTCTTAACAAAAACGAAAGAAGAAATTATACCTCCGGAATATTCATTTTTCATGGAGTTGAAACAATTATAATTTCTTTTTTTCTTGGACTGCTTTGGGAAGGATTTTATTTTGTTGGACTTGGAATTGTTTTTCATTTAATTTTAGATTATATAGAAAAATTTAGAAATTTTCATCCTCCAACAAAAGTTTCAATATTTTATGACTTAATTGTAAGTAAAAAATTTAGGGAAGTTCCAAGTAAACTTTAAAAACAAATTTCTACTAAGAAACTTATGAACAAATTTAAGGAGACTATAAAACCTGCTTTAGAATTTCTTAAAGATAAAAGAGTACAAAACATAATTGTAGTAATTTTATTTTTAGCAACACTTTTTATTGGAATAAATATAAGAACACAAGACTTACCAAATTTAATTGATAAAACAACAGGAGATTATACTCCTCTAGCTTTAGACCCTTACTATTTTCTACGAGTTTCTGAAACCCTCCATGACAATAATGGCGTTCTGCCAGCAGTAGACACAATGCGTTATCAAGCATTAAATTCAACGTGGACAGATGAAATTCTTCCACAATCAACACTATTTTTACATAAAATAATTTCAGTAATCTCTCCAGATTCAACAATTAGATTTGCAAACGTACTAAATCCAGTAATATTCTTTGCATTGGGTTTAATCGTATTTTTCTTTTTAGTTCTATTAATAACAAAAAATAAATGGATTGCAACAATTTCTTCTTTTATTTTAACAATAATCCCTCCGTACTTATATCGTACACTTGCAGGTTTTTCAGACCACGAGGCAATAGGGATGTTTGCATTTTTCTTAGCATTAATTTCTTTTGCTTGGGGAATGGTTTACTTGGAGAAAAAAAAGAAAACTTATGTTAAATCCGGCCTGTATGGGTTAATTGCAGGATTCATGACAATCTTTGCAATAGCTGCATGGGGAGGAGGAGCAAAATTTTTATTCATGATTTTTCCTTTAGCTTATATTGTAATCTGGTTCATAAAAGATAACAAATCACTTTGGAATAGGACTTTGTTTTACGGGACATGGGTTTTTGGAGTATTAATTTTTACACCTTTATTTGGTTATAGTATTTTGAATATATTAAAGTCATACATGTTAAACTTGGCAGGAATTTTAACTTTATTTGTATTGGGATATTCTTTAATTGAAACAATTATCTTAAAGTCAAAATTAACACCAAAAATAATTCAAGAAAAAAAAGAAATTAGTTCATTTATTTTAGTAACTCTTATTGGAGGAATATTTTATCAAATAGTTGTAGGAAATGTTTTTCACATGATTGGTAGTTTACTAAATTCTCTTCTATATCCTTTTGGAACAGGAAGAGTTGGATTAACAGTTGCAGAAAATAAACAACCATATTTAACCGAATTAATAGGTCAAGTCGGAAAGACAGTATTTTACACTTTCTTAATTGGATGTTTTATTGTTGGAGGAAAATTGGCCAATGGAATTAGAAATAAAAAATATCGTTATTTATTCACGGCTTCATTTGCATTTTTTATTATAGGAATTTTGGCTTCAAGAACTTCAGACACTTCAATTTTTAATGGAGAAAATTTTATCTCAAAGGCATTATTTTTCCTTTCATTTTTAGCTATTGCAATTTCTTCAGTTTACATTTATCGTAAATCAGATTGGACAGTTGACATGCGTTGGGTATTTATCGCAGCATGGATGATTCCAATGTTACTTTCCGTTCGTTCAGCAATTAGAGTTTTCTTTGCAATTGTTCCTTTTATTTCAATGATGGTGCCAATTGCAATTTTTGAAACAGCTAAATGGGGAAGAAAAAATAAAGATGATTTACTAAAGACATTTTCAATTATTTTAGTTTTATTTGTAACAGTAATGTTAATCTTCGTTTCAGTTGGGTTTTACAAGTCAGACGTATATCAAGCAAAAGTTCAAACACCTTCATATAATACAGATTGGCAAAATGCAATGTCTTGGGTTAGAGCAAATACACAACAAAATGCAATTTTCCTACATTGGTGGGATTATGGTTATTGGGTTCAAACAGGCGGAGAAAGGCCAACACTAACTGATGGTGGACACTTCAATGGATATTGGGATCACTTGGTTGGACGTTATGTTTTAACTACACCATATCCTGAAACAGCAAAGTCATTCATGAAAACACAAAATATTTCTTATTTGTTAATTGATCCAACAGACATTGGAAAATATTCTGCATTTTCTTCAATTGCTGACGACTTAGAAATTTCAGACAGAGCTTCTTGGCTACCAACTTTTGTTTCAGATATATCACAAACTCAAGAAACAAGAACAGAAACAATTAGGATTTATCAAGGTGGAACTTATATTGATTCAGACATTCGTTACAAAGAAAATGGAACAGATATTTTCTTACCAAAAGGAAAAGCAGCAATTTTAGGAGTTATTTTAACTAAGTCAAAGGATGGAGTTTATTCACAACCAATTGGTGTTTTTGGATATAATAATAAACAATATAGAATTCCTCTAAAGAAACTTTCAACAATGGATAAGTATTATGAGTTCAATGAAGGAATAGAAGGAACAGTTCATATTTATCCTAATGTGTACAGTTCTGCTGGAGGTCAAAAAATTGATTCTGAGGGGGCCCTAATGTACTTTTCTGAAAAAACACAGGATTCTTTGATAGCACAATTATATGTCATGAATGACCCTGAAAACAGATATTCTGAATTAGAATTAGTGCACGAAGAAAGTCAATACCCCCTTACATTTTATTATGGCGGATTCAGTGGCCCAATTAAAATATACAAAGTTCACACTGAAGAAATGGATAATATTTTAACACACGAAGAATTCAAAGCTGTTGATGGAGAATATGGTGAATTAGACGATTTACAATTCATTAAAAATTAATATCCATATCTTTAAATAAACAATTTTCTTAAAAATTTTACAATGCAAAAGAATTCAAAAATAGCAATAATCCTTGGGACAAATGCTGAATTAATTAAATGTGCTCCGGTAATGCTTGAATTAAAAAAACAAGGAATTCCTTATTATTTTATACACACTGGACAACACTCAATTAATAATTATTGCGATTTATTCGAAATAAAAAATCCTGATTTTTTTATGAGCAAAGAAACAAAAAAGAATTTAAAATTTTGGTCAAAAATTAATTTAAGAGTATTTTTTTGGAATGTAAAAACAATGTTTGCAATAAGGAAATTAATAAAGAAATTAAATTTAAAGTATGTTCTTTATCATGGAGATACTATGAATACTGCAATGGCATTAGGGGCCTCAAGTATAGTACTAAATCCATTTAAGAAAAGTTGGAAAAACGTTCATTTAGAAGGAGGACTTAGAAGTGGGTCAATCAAAGAGCCAATGCCAGAAGAGTTTACAAGAAGGGTTGTTGGATTATTTACAGACATTTCATTGGTGCCATCGTTAGTGGCAAAGCAAAATCTCGAGAAAAGTATTAATTTTGTTAAAGGAAAAGTAATTCATACAGGAAACACAATTATAGATTCAGTAAACTTAGCAAAAAAAATCTCAAAAAGAAATAAAGTTTCTAATTTCAAACACAAAAAATTTGTGTTGATTTCTATTCATAGGTATGAAAATTTAAAAAATCTTGATAGAATGAAAAAGATTATAGAATTAATAGAATATTTTAAAATTCCAGTGTATTGGCCATTGCATGAAAATACTAAGAGGGTTTTATCAAGATTCAATTTGCTTGAGAGAATACAAAAAAATAAAAATATTGAACTGTTGTCTCCTTTAGATTATCCAACATTTTTACATCACTTTGAAAAGTCAGCTCTTGTTTTCTGTGATGGAGGGTCAATGCAAGAAGAATCACTTGTGTTTAAGAAACCTTGTATAATAATGAGAAATACAACAGAGAGGCCAGAGGGATTAGAAACAAATTATCAGTTCTTATCAAAATTTAATTTAGAAAAGACAAAAGAAAAAATAGACGAATACTTATCTCCAAATTTTAAAATAAAAAATCATAAAAACCCCTACGGAGAAAAAGGAGTTAGTAAAAAAATTGTTGAGGTTTTGAAGAAATGAAATTACATTTAGGTTGCGGAAATGATTATAAAAAAGGGTATGTAAATTGTGATATTTCAAAAGAAGTTAATCCAGACAAAGTAATTAATTTAGAAGAACCATTAGTAATGTTTAAAGATAATTCAGTAAGTGAAATTATTGCAAATCATGTTTTTGAACATGTAAACAATTTCATTCCTCTCATGCATGAAATTTATCGTATTTGTAAAGACGAAGCGATAATAAAAATAAAGGTTCCATTTTATTCATCTTGGGGGCAATATAATGATCCAACTCACGTTAGATTTTTTACTCCTTTCACTTTTGGATATTTTCAAAAAGGAAATTATTCTCATGAGGTCAGCGCAAATAAAGATATGTTTCAAGTAAAAAAAGTGAAAATCAATTTTGGAGTTGGAAATTCATCAAAATTAAATTGGTTATTTAATCCTCTTCTAAATTTAAGTCATAAAATTTATTGTAGGTTTTTTGCATGGATTTTTCCTGCTGCAGAAATTCAGTTTGAATTAGTTGTAAAAAAATAAAATGAATAAAATAAAAGTTTATCTTCAATACCCTTGGAAATTTCCAGATAGCCCTTATTACAAATATTTAATTCAAGATGTTCCCGAGGGGATAGTTTACCAAAATGTGGAAAAACAAAAAGGGGTAATTACAAGCAAAAGATTTTTTTGGTTTTCTAATTTTTTAAAACGAAACATTCGTAGATATTCAGATAAATTAAATTTGAATATCCCAAATGCTCACTTAAGTCCAAAAGGAAATTATGATTTAATTCATTGCGCACATTGTCTAAGTAAGAATAAGGATAAGCCTTGGGTTGCAGACATTGAAATGACTCCTTCTTTTGCAATATCTGGCTGGGACAAAAAAAAAGGACAAAATAAAATAAGAAAAATTTTATTAAGAAAAAATTGTAAGAAAATTCTTCCTTGGGCAGAATCAATCAAAGAAGATATTCTAAAGATATATCCAGAAATAAAAAACAAAGTTGAAGTTGTTTACCCCGCAGTACCAGAAATCAAAAATTTAAAAAAACCGAAGAATAAAAAATTAAAAATAATTTTTGTTGCAAGATATTTTGATATTAAGGGAGGATTAATTGCCCTAGAAGTTTTGGAAAGATTAAGACAAAAATATGGAATTACGGGAATTGTCATTTCAAATGTTTCAGATGTTTTAAAGAAAAAATATTCTAAAATTAAAATTTATGATTTAATGCCTCATAAAGAAGTATGCAAATTATTAGAAAATTCAGATTTATTTTTGTATCCGGGCTCATTAGATACTTTTGGGTTTTCCCTCTTAGAAGCAATGGCTTTTGGACTACCAATAATCACCATAAACACAACTTGGACAAAGTCTCGTAACGAAATAATCGAAAATGAAAAAACAGGAATAATTTTTGATGTTACAAAAAAACTTTCTTTTAATAAAATTGAAGAGGCTGAAGAAAAAGTTATTGAAAAATTAGTAGAAAATACATCAAGATTAATAGAAAATAAAAACATCCGAGATAAAATGTCAAAAGAATGTATAAAAATGATTAAAGATGGAAAATTTTCTATTAAAGAACGAAATAAAAAATTAAGAAAAATTTATGAGAACGCAATAAAAAATTAAAAGAAAAAGTTTATAAGTTTGATTTATTTTAGCATCATATGAAACAAAAAAGCATCAAAGAAGAAATTTTTATTCTTCTAAGAAAAAAAGAATTACATCAAAGAGAATTAGAAAGAATCTTAAGAGTTAATCAAACTAACATACGTAGGACCTTGATTTCTCTAGAATCAGAAAATATCGTTGATAAAAAAGAGATAGGAAAAAGTAAAATTTATTTTATCAAAGATTCACTTGAAGGAAAAATTTACTCAAAGTTTGTTGAGATATACAAGCTGATGAAAATAATAGAAAAACCCAAGATAAGAAAAATTATAAATGAAATAAATAAAAAAATTCTTGATAATGAATTACCTTCTGATTTAGTAATCGTTTTATTTGGTTCATATGCAAAAAATCTCGAAACAAAAGAAAGTGATATAGATATGTATATTAATTCTTCTCTAAAAGAACATAAAAAAGAAATTGAAGAAATTGATGAAAAAATTAATATTCTCTCTGGAGATTTAACTAAAAATAAAAATTTACTCGAGGAAATAAATAAAGACCACATAATTTTAAATAACCTAAATGGTTTTGAAAATCTGTTAAAATGAAAAGACATTATGATATTTTAGTTACCGATTCTCGTTACAAACATGCGTTGTCTATAGTTAGGGGCTTGGGAAAAGAAGGATTGCGTATTGCAACTTGTTCAGAAGGTTTTAGTCCAACCCGATTTTCAAAATATTCAAAAAAATCATTTAAATATACTCGTAAAAATTTTCAAAATAAATTATTAAATTTTTTAAATAAAAATGATGTCTCTTTGGTTTTACCCGTTGGATATTTTACCAATAAAGAATGTTCTAAAATAAAGAAAGAAATTGAAAATAATTCAAAGATAATTTTATCTGATTTTCATTTGATTAATTCCATTTCAAGAAAAGATTATCTTAAAAAAGTATTAAATAAATTCAAAATGTTGTACCCAAAAACATGGATAATAAAAAGAGTTTCTGATGTTGAAAAAATTAAAGGGAAAAATTTTGTAATAAAGTCCGCTTTAGAAGAAAAAGGAAAAAAAGTAGAATACGCAAGTTCTAATAAAGAATTAAAAAAATTTTTATCTAATAGATTAAGTTTTGGAACACAAATTGTTCAAGAACATATTTCTGGAGAAGGGAGAGGATTTTTTGCATTTTGTTACAAAGGAACTTGTCTACAAACTTTTCAACATAAAAGGATTAGGCAATACCCAGAATCAGGGGGAGTAAGTTCATGTGCAGAGAGTATTTATGATAAAACATTAGAAAAAATTTCAAAAGGTTTTTTAAAAAAATTGAATTGGACAGGACCAGTTATGCTCGAGTATATTTATAATCAGGAAAAAAGGAAATATTATTTTATAGAAATGAATGCAAAATTTTGGGGGTCTTATGATTTATCTATTTTTTGTGGATTAAATTTTGGAAAAATTCCCTTTGATTTGATAAAAGGTAAGAAAATAAAAAACAAAAAATATCCTTTGGGAAAGAAATTTCAATGGATTCTACCTGAAGATACACTTCGGATAAAAACAAGTAAAAAAAAATCACTTGCAAAAAAAGAATGGAAAAGGGATTTATTAGATAGATCAATTGGTAAAGACATACAATATCTTTTTAATGACCCTCTACCTACTTTGATTAGGATATTTTCAACAATTTGGAAATATTTTTTTAAAAAATGAAATTAAGAGCAGATTTACATGTACATTCAGAATTTTCATTTGATTCAAAATCAAAAATAAATAAAATTCTAAAAAAAGCTAAAAAAGAAAAAATAGATATTTTAGCAATTACTGATCACGAGGAATTTCTTGGGGGAGAAAAACTAAAAAATTTATCCAAGGAGTTAATTGTCATTTGTGGAGAGGAAATTGACACAGAATATGGAGATATAATTGGTCTTTTTTTGACAAAAAAAATTGAGACAAAAAAATTTTTTGAAGTAATAAAAGAGATAAAAAAACAAAAAGGCATTGCAGTAATTCCTCATCCCTCTATACATCATATTTTGACTGATGAAGTATTAAACTCTATAGATTTGATTGAAATTTTTAATTCTAGAGTGGGAAATTCAGGAAATGAAATGGCAAAAATGTTAGCAAATAAAATAAAAAAACCTGGAATCGCTGGAAGTGACGCACATTTTCTTTTTGAGATAGGAAATGGAATCACCCTAATAGATTCAAAATCAAAAAACATAGAAGACATTAAAGCTGCTTTGCAAATGGGAAATGTTGAACTCCTTTGCAAAAGATCTCCTAAACTGAAAAGATATTGGGCTAAATTTGTGAAAATTTGGAGAAGAAGATGACTTTTAGTATTTCAATACATGTGGACGGGTATTATGGATTGGTGAAAGGAGTACCAAATTTATTAAATCTTTTTGATAATTATGGTATTAAAGCAACTTTTTTTGTAAACATGGGTAAAGAAGCAAATCTTTTTCAAATTTTAAAATATAGAAAAAAAAATAAAATTTCGAAAACTGATTCAAAAATTTTTTCCAGATATAATAAAAGGCAATTAATTGAAATTCTTTTTTTGAATAGAAAATTGGGAAACAAATATTCAAGAATTTTAAAAGATATAAAAATTAGGGGGCATGAAGTGGAACCTCATTGTTGGAGCCATTTATTGTGGTCAAAGAATTTTGAAAATATTAATCACACAAAAGAAATATTAAAAATGAAAAAAGCTTATTTTAAAATTTTTAACAAAAATCCAATTGGATTTGCCCCACCGACATGGAAATATAATAGTAAAATTATTAATATCTTAAAAAAAGAAGGGTTTGAGTATATTTCAATTTCTGGACCAAAAAATAAAGTTTATTTTGAGTATGGCTTGAAGATAATTCCCCTTTCGTTTAACAAAACTATTGAAGAATTATTGAATGATGGTAAAAATAAAGAAGAAATTTTAAATATATATGAAAAAGAAATGAAAAAAGAATATGTGAATTTATATTTTCATTCTGATTTTGAAGGAATTAAGGGAATTAAATTACTTGAAGAAGTAATTAAGATAGTAAATAATAAAAAAACATTATTGTGTGGGGAGATTTTATGATGAAGAAAATATCAATAATAATTCCAAAATATAAACCAAATAAAGAAATATTTGATAGATTAAAAGAATATATTAAGGAAAATGCGAAGGCAATTGAAATAATTGAAATTGAAGGAACAAAGGGTTTAGCAAATGCATACAATGAAGGAATAAAAAAATCTAGGGGAGAAATTCTTATTACTATCCACCAAGATTGTATTCCTCTTGAAAAAGATTCGATAAAAAAATTGGTTAAACCTTTTAAAGAGGAAAAAGTGGTTATGACATATTCTAAAATATTACAAGAAGATACAAAAGAATTATTTTATCCCCATGTTCCAGACGGAAAATTTACCGCGTTCAGAAAATCTGCTTTAAAAAAAGTCGGAATGTTTGATGAAAAAACTTTTTTTACTGGAGGAGAGGATATTGATATTTGGTTGAAATTAAAAAAAATTGGTAAAGTTCTTCCAGTAAATACACTTTTTTTACATTCTCATCCTTTCTATAAAGGAAGTTTCAGTATAGAAAAAAGAAAACAAAATGGGAGTATAAATGGGACTTTATTTAGAGTGTGGGGAATTAAAAACCCGAAGTGGTTTAAAGCAATCTTAATGTGCTTTAGATATCCTTTATCTTATGGAAAATATTTTCTAAAAGCTTTTTTTAGTGGAAAACAAAAATATCGGAGAAAAGAATGAAAAAATTATTAAGAAACATTAGAAGAAAATTAATTGATAACACTAAACCTTTGCCTAAATATTATAAAATTGCAGAGATGTTAGAAAAAAATAAGAAGGTTTTAGATTTTGGTTGTTGGCAAGGAGATTTATCAAAAATATTAATTGAAAAAAGTAATGCTTTGGTTACAGGTTGTGATTTAATTGAAGATTCTAAATTAAAACATAAAAATTTTAATTATGTAAAGGTTAGTCCTGGAAAAAATAATTTTCCTTTCAAAGAAAAATTTGATTATATAATTTTTGCAGATGTAATTGAACATTTAGAAAATCCAAAAGAAATTCTTAATCAAGCATTTAAACATACTGATAAATGTATTATTTCAATTCCAAATCTTAATTTTTTTCTTTACAAACTTTTTCCAAAATTAGAAAATCCCCCAATTGAATTGACGCCACATTTGCACCATTGGACATTAAAATCTTTTAGTAAAGTAATTCCCTTTGGGGTGAAGATAAATAGGATTTCATACGTTACAGATTTTCCCGAATTTAGGTGGGCAAATTATTTTCCATTCAAAAATAAAAGTTTTTTTAATCAAACTTTGGTAATGGAGATAAGAAAGGATTAATTATTTTTTTAGTATTATTCCGAGGATTTGATCTTCTTTTTTTATTAAATTTGCAATCTTTTTTAATAGAAATCTCAAAGGGAAAAACAATAGTATCTCTTTTAAAATTTTTGAACTTTTTTTATTAATATAAATTGGATCCCCATTATTTTTTAATATAGAGTTGGGATTTTTGGTTTTGATAAAGATTGAGAGAAATTTATCAATTTCTCTACCATAATATTGATTAAAGGAAGTGAATTTAACTCTTAAATTATTATTTTTTGCCAAAGTGTAAAAAGTTTTTTTTGATAGCCAAGTGGCATGTACTGGGGGAAGGTCAGTTTGCCATATTTTATTTTTCCAAAAATCCTTGTTTGGGGTGCTTAAAATTATATATCCCTTGTTTTTTAACAAAGTGGAACATTTTTTTATAAAGGAAGGAACATCTTCTAAGTGTTCTATTAATTCTGTAGCAATGATTAAATCATATTTTTTTTGATGTTTAATTTTCAATATGTCCACATTTAGAAATTTTATATTTTTAAAATGTTTTTTTGCCAATTCTATAGCATTTTTAGATAAATCTATTGCGGTAATATTATGTTTAAATTTAGATAGGGCATAAGAGGTATATCCATATCCGCATCCGATTTCCAAAATATCTAACTCTTTTTTTATATTTTTTATAAAATCATATATTGGAAAATATGAAGGTTCTTGATTTGCTAAAAATTTTAAGGGATTTTTTTCTTTTTTTATTCTTTCGAGATAATTGAGATATCTATCATATCCAGGAGATTTTTTATTATTATAAATTATATCGTAAACTTTTTTATCAATTTTTGTTGGGTCTATAAATGAGGTATTGCATTTGTCGCATTCAAAGATATCGAATTTATTGTTTTCAATAAATCCAGGGAAATCTTTTCCTTTCAAATATATTTTTGTATTTTCGCATATGGGGCAAATCATTAAAATTTTAGAGGTTGGGAGGTTATAAAGATTTTTAGTTTACACAATAAGTGTTTTTAATGATTAATCGAACAAGATGTTTTTGAAGGGACAAAGTTTTTATTATTTTTTAATTTATATAAATAGTATCCTAAATAAAAATACCTAACAAAATTGAGTATAGCTGATTTTAAAATAACTTTGATATCTTTTGAATTTATCGAAGCAAGAGAACCCAATAAAGCAACAATAGAAAATAAAGGGGACGTTAATAAAGGATATTTATTTCTTATTTGCACATATTTTGGAAATTCATTTTCATGATATTGAAAGTTATCAAATTCATTAAATTTCTTTAAATAATTTTCCGCTTGTAAAAAAGTAATCCATTTTATATCCTTATTTATGAATGTTTTCCATTTAGTAGGATCTCCACTATGGTGATGATGTCCGAGCCTGAAGTTAGAAAGGGCAATTTTTCCCCTGACTTTTGGTTCTCCCCAATTTGGAAAACCAAGATAAGATATTTTTGATTTTCTGTAAAGATTCATTTTTCTTGGCCATTTTTTTGTTAAATATACGCCTTTCTCCCAATAAGGCCAAAGAAAAGAATATCCATCTATATTTTTATCTTTTATTAATTTTTTAATATTTTTTTGTAAATCTTCTGGAAGATATTCGTCTGCATCAATTTTTAGTATCCATTCATATTGGCTTTTTCTATATAAAAAAGCTTGATGAAATTCACAACAGCCTTTATGTTCCCGAATAAATATTTTTTCGGTATATTCTTTACAAATCTCTAAAGTATTATTTTTACATTGGCCATCGTGAACAATCAGGATTTCATTTGCAATATCCTTTATGCTTTCCAAAGCCTTTCTGACTATTTCTCCATCATTGTATAAAATCATTATAGCGGAGATTCCTCGTTTCATATGGATTTAATGAATTTTTCTTTTATTAATTTGATTATAATAAACAATATAAAGGAATTAATTGTTCCTTTTTCATGAAACACAATCTATCCGATAAAGAAAGAGTTTTCACTTCAACGGGAGAGAAGTTATTGTATCACCCAGAAGCCATGAAGAAATTTCAAGAAACAGGAATTGCAACTCCAATAGTTATGCATATTATGCCAACAAGTAATTGTAATTTAAGATGTAATTTTTGCTCGGTTAAAGATAGGGAGAATCATGAGAACCTAAGTTTAGAAGGAGAAATTAAACCCGTTGTAGATGAATTATCTAAGAAAGGATTAAAATCTATAATATTAAGTGGCGGGGGAGAACCTATGATATATAAAGAATTTGAACCTCTAATAAATTATCTTAGTTCAAAAAATTTAGAAATAGGCATGATTACTAATGGGACGCTCCTTAAAAAATTTCCAGATGAATTTTATGAAAATTTTTCTTGGATAAGAATATCTATAAATTCTTTGGAAAATGGGGGGAAGGTGATTATTCCTAAAGCAAAAAATCCAATTATTGGATTTAGTTATGTAACAAACCCATTAACAACAAAAGAGTCTTTAGAAGAGATAAAAGATTTAGCAATAAAAAATAATATAAAATATGTAAGGGTTCTTCCAGATTGTGCTCAGCCAGGGGATAAGTTAGAAGAAGATCATATAAAAGTAAATAAATTGGTCGAAGAGTTAGGTCAACCTCTTTTTCATCAATACAAAGTTCCATCTTCTCCAAAAAATTGTTATCTTGGCTTTTTCCATCCTGTTTTGTATTGTGATGGAAATGTTTATCCTTGTGATTCTTTAGTTTTAAATGACCATGAAAATCAACAATTCAAAAAAGAATTTATAATTTCTTCAGCAAAAGACATAGGAAAACTATATGAGAAACCAGTCTATTCTTTGGTAAATCCAAAAGTTTCTTGTCCAAATTGCGTGTTTGAAAGGCAAAACAATCTTTTGGAAAATATCTTAGATGGAAAAATTAAAAATTTTAATAGTGGAGAAATAATTCACAAAAATTTTATATAAAATGACAAAGAATAAAAGGGTTAATCCAGAAGAGTATGATGAAGAATATTTTGAAAGAGGAATATCTTCAGGAAAATCGGGATATCAAGATTATCATTGGATGCCAGAGAGAACAATAAAATTTGCACACAAAATTATTAAAGAACTAAATTTAAGAGAAGGGGACAAAATTTTGGATTATGGATGTGCAAAAGGCTTTGTGACAAAAGCTTTTAGAATTTTAGATATTGATGCTTGGGGTTGTGATATATCAAAGTACGCAATTGATAATGTTGATAAAGAAGTAAAGGAATATTGTTCATTAATGGAAGATGGAAAAATTCCTTATAATTTTAAATTTAAATGGATTGTTGCCAAAGATGTCTTTGAACATTTGTCAGAAAATCAACTTGAAAAAGTTTTGAGAGATGCTAAAGAAAAAGCGGAAAATATATTTGTTGTTGTTCCCCTTGGTGATGGAAAAAAATATATTGTCCCACAATATGAAGATGATGTAACTCATGTTTTAAGAGAACCAAGAGAATGGTGGGAGAATAAATTTGAAAGTGAAAATTGGAAAGTAGATAGGTTTTCTTATTTAGTAAATGGCATGAAAGATAATTGGGCACATTATGAGAAGGGAAATGGATTTTTCTTCCTATCAAAAAATAATCCCTTATCTAAATAACTTTTACACGCCCTTACGTCTAAACCTCACGAGTCCAACCAAATAAATAAATCTGCTAAGAATTGTTGCAAATACAGCACCAAATACAGCACCCATTTCTCCAGCAACTTTGAGTCCGTAAAGTATTCCAAAAACGTTAAAAATAATATTTAAAATAGCACTAGTAACAAGAAGGGTTGCCAGTTTTTTAGTTTTCTTTTGCGTAGTAAAATATCCTTCATAAATTCCAATTATCGGAAGTAAAACAACAAGTATACTAAAATATTTAAGAATTGGAACAGTATTCAAATATTCTACTCCATATGCAAATTTAACAACGTAATAAGCAACAAAATAAGTGAAAACTCCAGCAAGTAAAGAAAGAAAAATTGTCATATCCCGACTTTTTCTAAAAATTCCCTCAAGAGCTTTTCCATTCTTCTTTGCAAAAATTGGTAAAACCGCGAGAGAAATAAAACCAATAATTGCACTTGCTCCTCCAACAAGACTAAACGCTGCACCATAATAAGCAATAAAACTCCCACTAACAAAATGCCCAAGCATCAAAGTATCAATGTACCCAAAAAATAATCCAGCCATCGCCGTCGCAGTTAAAGGATAAATAAATTTTTTCAAATCAACAATTTCACCAAATTCAAGCTCTTCAGTTTTAGCATCTAAAAATCTAATTTGCTTTCTACCTTTAATGGCAAGGAATAACAAAGTTACAGCATAAGCTGACACAAATAAAAGGAGGGTCATAAAAACCATTCCTCTCTCTGAGAGTCCAAATTTTAAGAAAAACAAAATTCCCGCAGGAACAATAATTAATCTTGAAATTTGAAAAAGGATTTCTTTATACAAAGGAACTCTAAAGTTTTCTTCAACTTTAAATATTTGTTCAATAAATCCAATTAATCCAACAATTGGTATATAGAGTGCACCAACCAACAGTGCATAAAAAATTGGCTTTTGATAATAATATTCACTAATAAAATAAGCAGAAGCGATTAATATTCCTGATGTAATAAACACTAACCTTAGTTTCCATTTGAATAATTTTTTCAAATATCCTTTAGCTTTTCCTTGTCTTTTGAGTCCAACCATTTTCGCACCAAAAGTAATTAACGCCGAACTAATTCCAAGGTCACTAAAACTAGAAAACAAAACAATTGTTGCAAGAGCCAAATTATATAACCCCATCCTATCCGGAAGAAGTAATCTAGCAATAATAATTGTAAACGCCAAACTTCCAAATTTAAAAATTATGTTTTGAGTTAATTGATAAGTTGAATTTTTCATCGCTTGACCAGTCGTACCAGAAAAATCTTTTGTCTTAAATTTTCTAAAAACAGTCTTTACCAAATTCTCTTCCTCTCTAATTTCTTCTCCAAAATTCATAATAAAAACAAGATTCTTTATTTTTTAAGGGCTTTCATTAAACTATCAAAGAACTTTGATTATTTGATAAATCTTCTCAACAACCAAGTTATATTTATCTTTGTCAAGTTTACAGACTTTTTTTACAATTTGATTTTTTGAAGCAGTAAATAACATATTAGTTCTAATAAGGCTGTCAATCATCAAACTCCCATTTAATGTTTCATTTTTATTAAGTAAAATTGAGAATTTATCTTTTCGGGTATATTTTGAAGTTATTTGACATAAAATAATGTCTTCATCCATTTCGTCAGATAAAACAAGTGAAGGCCTTAATTTTCTATTTGTTAAGTTTGTAAATGGAAAAGGAAACAAGACTACATCTCCTTTTGCAAATGATTCCATGCACTGTCCTCCTCTTTAGTCATCCAATATTTTGAAAGTGACTTTTCAGAGGCAGAATAGGTAAAAATTCCCCCAATATTTTCTTTCTCAAATAATTTTTCTCTTAGGGTTTCTTTAATGAGTTCCTGAATATTACTAAAACCATTTTTCTCTGCGAATTTTTTCGCTCTTGAAATAATTTCATCTGAAAGCCTCAAATTAATCTGTTCTGTCATGATATTTATTGGTATTAATTAATATTTAAGCTTTTTCATTAACCAATTGTAAACAATATCTAAACACTCTTTTTGGTTTTCAAAACTAATTTTTTTTCTAGCCTCTTTGTAATCTAACCACTGTGCAGAATAATGTTCTTTCTCATCAATTTTTATTTTACCATCCAAAACTTCAACCGAATAAAGTTTCCAAGTTTGTCCAATAATTTTTGGTCTATCTTCAAAGATTTTTTTATAAAAATATTTTCCTCTCTTATGATGATTCTTTATTTTTTTTATCGCTAAACCAGTTTCTTCAAAAACTTCTCTTCTAACTGTATTAATTGGTCTTTCTCCTTTTTCAATTCCTGCCTTTGGAAATTCATAACCTTTCCAATGAAGTTTTCTTTTTTGAATCAAAAATATAGGTTTACCTTTTTCAATTTTGTAAACAACAAAAAAAACTCCCGAACGATATTTTTTATTTTGAAATATCATTTTAAAATATCAAGCTGCTTTCTCAACAGATTCTTCCGCTTTAACTTCTTTCTTTGGTTTTGTAAAAAATTCAATCGCCTTTTTTAGTTCAGGATGTGTCTTTGCATAAACATCTATGGAAATATTTTTGTTATATGCTTCCATCGCTTGAACTAATGCTTTTGCACCAGCTTGAGTACCATCAGGATGAGCATGAACTCCAGCACCCATTGTAGTAATAAAGTCAGTACTCTTCATCAAATCAATAAACGGCTTTAATTTAGTTGGATTAAGGCCACCAGAAATTATAGGCGCACACTTTTTCATTCCTCTCCATGAATCATCACTCAAAATCACGTGGTGAAGATGGTCTTCCTTTGCTAATCGTATAACATCTTTGTCAGTTTTTGGTACTCTTGCCCATGATTGTTCAAAGAAATATCCCTCTCCGATAAGAGACAAAATATTATGTGCGGGAATTATATCATCGTTTGCATTTCCTTTCATTTTTCCAACCCCTGCAGTTCCTGTATGAATACCACTTACTCCTGCAAGTCTTGCAAACTTTGAAAGAATTAAAACACTAAATCCAATTGGATTTTCAGGACGAGTAAATGCACCATGCATTGCTCTATGAAAATGAATAAACACATCAGGATATTTACGTCTTAGAGTTTGAACTGCCATCCATCCAGCAGTAAGTCCATCAATTAAAAATGCATAACTTCCAGGTTCAAATCCGGCAGCACGAATCATCTCACATCTTTCAATCATAGTATCATAATCAGAAGCCGAAACATTAAATGAGTGAACTTTTTTGTTCCCTGTTTCTTTAACGGCTTTGTCCATTGCTTCTTTTACATATTTGACCATTTTGTCATAAGGGCAAAAATCTTGATTAGCTTGAGGCTCATCATTTTTTACAAAATCTCCTCCGCCTTTCCAAAAGTCATAACATACTTCTGCATATTCTGAAGACGTTAATCCCATTTTTGGTTTAATAATTGTTCCAAGTACAGGTCTATCTTTCTTCTTTGATATTCCAAGATATTTTTTCATATCTTCAAGCGTATAACTTGGCCCATCATATTGTTCAAGCATTGAAGGTGGAAACCAAAGATCAAGAAGTTTTAATGCATTAATTTCTTTCATTCCAAGGACATTTCCAACGATATATGTTAAAATATTTTGGATATTTCCTCCTCTATCAAAAAGTCTCCAAGGAAAAGCCATCCAAACTAAATTATTTTTCAAATCAACTTTGTAAGTTAAGGCATTCATCTCATGTGAAAAATCAGTTTCAGTTTTTACTGTAAAATTTGTACCCGTAGAAGATTCAGCAGCAACTTCAGCAGCGGCTTGTAACATGTTTAAATCTCCACCTGGAATAAGGTGATAAACTGCAAGCATATATTCTCCATTCTTTGGATTAGCTAATTCCAAATTTGTATATCTTCGCTGTTTTTCATTTAAAGAATCATACATTTCCTGAATTTGTTTAGGATATTTTTTCATTTTTCACCTCTATATTAAACAATTTATTTTTATTTATATAATTATTGCTTAAATTTTATCTTCTAAATATTTATTGTTATAATTTCAAAACTTCTTGACCTTCTTTTGAATCTTTAACCAAAAATCCTAATTCTTTTATTTTATCTCGAAGTTCATCCGCTAAAGCCCAATTTTTTTCTTCTCTTACTTTTTTTCTTTCATCTAATAATTCTGAAACAGCAATTGGAAGTTCAATTTCTTTTCTCTGAAATAAATTAAGTGAAAAAACTTTATCTATTTCTTTTATTGTGTTTACTCTACCTTCTGCTTTATCGTCACGAACAATTTTCCATAAAATTTGAAGTCCCCCTGCAGTATTCAAATCTTCATTCATGTTTTCCTTAAATTCTTCCAAATATTTTTCATTTATTTTTTTATCATCCTCTAAATCCAAAACCAATCTTTTCAGTCTTTCATAAGAAATTTTAGCTTCGTCAAGTTTTTCTTTTGAAAAGTCAACAGGTTTTCTATAATGAACAGAAATTATAAAATATCTAATAACTTCGCCAGGATACTCTTTCAATAAATCTTTTATAGTAGTAAAATTTCCAAGTGACTTTGACATTTTTACTTTTTCAATATTAACCATTCCGTTATGCATCCAATAATTACAAAATTTTTCTCCATAGCCTGCTTCTGCTTGAGCAATTTCATCTTCGTGGTGGGGAAAAATCAAATCTTGTCCTCCTGCATGAATATCTATTGGAAGTCCTAAAATCGCATGATTCATTGCGCTACATTCAATATGCCAACCAGGTCGCCCTTTGCCCCAAGGAGAATCCCAACTTGGTTCATCAGCTTTAGAAAATTTCCACAAAACAAAATCTTTTGAATCTCTTTTTTCTTGTCCCTTTGTCAAATCCTTTAATTCACGAGAACTTCTAAGTTCAGTTAAATCAATACCCGACAATTTTCCATAATCAGGAAACTTACTAACATTATAATAAACTCCGTCTTCCGGAATTATGTAAGTGTAACCTTTTTCTTCCAACCTTTTAATTAAATCAATCATTTCTGGGACATACTCTGTTGCCTTTGGTTGAACATCTGGTTCTAAAATCCCAATTGCTTTGTAATCTTCCATGTGTTCCTTCAAATTTTTTCTTGTCAATTCTTCAATACTAATTCCTTCTTCTTTTGCCTTAGAAATTATTTTGTCTTCAATATCAGTTACATTAGAAACAAATTTTACCTTGTAATTTAAGAATTTCAAATATTTCCTAAATACATCAAAAACTATTTGCATTCTTGCATGACCCAAATGAGGAACTCCATTAACCGTTGGACCACAAACATACATTCTAACTTCGTTTTCATTAATTGGTTTAAAGATTTCTTTCTTTTTACTAAATGTATTATATATTTCTAAACTCATCAAGAATTCTAAACTTCTTTTATTTAAAAAATTAGGGATTATGCAGTTACTTGAATATCAAAGTAATCTCTGTCATAACTTGATCCTCCAGCTTGGACAGTAACATCAAAACTAGCTAAACATAAAGGAGTCCCTTCAGGAATTTGTAATCTTACTCTTAATCCTTCAGTGTCTCCAATTGCAATAGGAATATTTGTTTTTTCTTTTCCAAGTCTAATCCAACTTAATTGTTCCTGCGGACTTATTCCACAATCATTTTCTCCAGCAGTAACAGTATAAGAAAAACTTGTTGCTGAACTACTTGTTTTTCCAGTGTTCTTAATTCCAATTGCAACATCTTCGCTTTTTCCTGCTTTTATTTCAACATATCTTGTAGTAGGATAAATAACAACTTTTGAATCTTCACTGAAAAGTTTTTGAATTTCTTTTGTTAATTGTTGATCAGTTAAATCAACTGCACCCTTCGCACTTGAAAAAATATTTTTTACCAAAAATAAACCTAAAACTAAAACACTCATAAGTAAAACAATTGTAACAATTGTTCCAACACTCATCTCCATTGCACCTTGTTTAGATTTCATTGTGTTCCTCCATAAATGCTTGAAGGAAGTAAAACAGATGAAGCTAAAATAGCAACAAATAATAACACTCCTAAAACAATTGCAATAATATTAAGTTTTTTTGATTTCAAAGCAAGTTTACTTTTTTCTTTAACAGAAAAACTAAGCCCAATAATTCCTAAAATAATCCCGGCCATAGGTGAAATAATTGCTTCTACAATTGCAACAATAGCCAAAATATAAGAAATAAGTCCATAGTTTGAATTTTCCTTCAAACCTTCACTTTCTTTTTTTACAGTTTTTTTAGATACCATAATCAACCTCAATAATAAATTATATTCACACTTATTTATAAAAGTTCTGATAAAAGGAATTAACAAACTTTAAAAAAGAAAACTGTTCTATTATATAACATGGGAAGGTAGCTCAGCGGGAGAGCACATGACTGAAGATCATGGAGTCGAGGGTTCGACTCCCTCTCTTCCCATTTTTCTTTTTTATTAAATAGAAATAGTTAAAAACTAATATATTATTTTTCAACTATGATAATTCCAGCAGGTAAAGAAACAGGAAATTCCGTACTTGGAAAAATATATGAAGACAAAAAAGGAAAATTTTTTTTACAAGAGCGTTCTCTTGATGAATTAATAGAAGGAATTGTTACAAACGGAAGAGGATATATTGAAATAGATAAAAAAAATTGGTCGAATATTCCTTATGCAGAGCACCCAATGAAAGAAAAAATAAACCCTGAAATTTGGTGTTATCGTAGGATGCAAACAAAATCCATGTGGGGTTTTTTAGACGATTTGAAAGAAGGACATCCAAATTATTCTAAACTATATTTTGAAGAAAATTTTCTTTAATTAAAAATAAACAAGTCAAGGTAGTCCACTGACATGAAACCGAATGAAGTGAGCTTTTATGTCCGATGGGTAAATCCCTGATTTGCCGGTCGTTTTGTAAGAACGTGGAAAAGAAATACAAGTCAAGGTTAGGCCACGTTCTGTCATTTGCTGTATTCAGACCAAATGTGCTAACATCCAACTAAGCGGGCGTACTTCATTAATTTTTTCTGTGTTTGCTAAAAACTAACAATCACTTACTATAAACTAACTGTTACCCTTGCACCAATCAAGATGCTCGTTTCATCAAATCTCATTCTTCGCCGTTCATCGCAAGAGTCATAACTCCAAATGAGCTGTGTCGTTTCTGTACCAGAGCTGCGCTTCACAACGCTCGAGATTTCCTCGATGATTTTGTCCTAAGAGTCCATAACGGAAACTCGGGGTGCGCGGACCTTCCTCAAGAATCAATGTTCACATTTCAAACACTCGACAATTTAATGCCAGACTCTCGAAAGTTAGCTCCTTGACTTGTAACTAATTTAGTATAAGTAACTTTATAAAAGTTGTTACCATGTAAAAGTTATGACAAAATCAAAATATAAATTAAATTTAGAAAATTCAATTTATCCTCCGAAACCAATTAAATTTTCAGAAGATATGGAGAAAGATAGAAAATTAATTCAATATTTAATAAAGGAAAGGTTTGATAATTCAACTTTAGTTGAAGGAAGAGGAGAAGAAATTAACAATGAAATTATCAAAAAAATAAACAAAAAGACTCCAATTAAATTAGATAAAAGAAATATTTATTATTCTTGGAATATTGAAGCACAAGGAGCTACAACAAGAGATAAAAAAGGAGTTTGGCATCCCTTAACAAATTTTTATGTTGGAAATCTTCAGGAACCTGGAACAGTTTTAAATGAAAAAGGTCTTGAAAAAAGAATCTCTCCAGAAGAAAATTTTAAGTTAATAATTTCTCATGAATATGGCCACATAATATTTCATGAATTTTTAGAAAGAGATGTGGGAATAAATATGAAAAAAGATTTTAGTTATAGTAATATTTTTTGGATGTTGCCTGAATCAGTTAGTAATGAATCCAATGAGGCTTATGCTTTTTGGTTTGGAGATTTTATTTCAGGACATAAATCTCCTTTAGACGCTCTTTCTTATTCATACCAAAAAGATGGAACTGATTTTAAAAAAGTAATAGAACAATATAAAAAATTAAATGAATTAGTTAAAATTAAAGGAGTGAGTGCCTGTTTTGATTCAAAAGAATTAGCAAATATTTTAACCAAGCATGTTTTTTCAATAAATTATTCATAAAACTAATCACGGAAACTTTTATAAACCAAAGTATCCCAAAATAATCATAGCCATAAACTACAACTGATGAAACAGACAATTCTTGTTTCATGAGCTTACGCGTAGGAGGCGAACACATTCCAATTTCCCTTATTTCGAAGGTAACTGTTTAAAGGAAATTGCGGATTGGGAGTAAAAATACGATGGAATACGACGAACAAATAAAAAAAGCATTAGAAACTCTAAGAGAAGGTAAAGAACGAAAGTTTGACCAAACTGTAGACTTAATTATTAATTTACAAAAATATTCAGTAAAGAAAAACCCAATTAATTTATTTGTAAATGTTCCACACAAAGCAAAGGACAAAAAAGTTGCTGCATTTTTGGAAGCTGATTCAGAATTAATTGATACAATTACTTTAAACGAATTCAATAAATATAATGATAAAAAAGCATTAAAGAAATTAGTTGACAAATATGACTTCTTTATTGCTCAAGGTAAAATAATGCCAAAAGTAGCAACTGTTTTTGGTAGAGTTTTAGGTCCAGCAGGAAAAATGCCTTCTCCACAATTAGGAATTATTCTTAACGCAGATGAAAAAACAATTTCTGAATTAAAAGATAAAATTAACACTTCAGTAAAAATTAGAGTTAAAGAATCATCAGTTAAGGTTCCAGTAGGTAAACAATCAATGAAAGACGAAGACATAATGGAAAACATTAATGCAATTTATATTGAGTTATTAAAGAATTTACCTAGAGATAAAGAAAACATAAAAAATATCGAAGTTAAATTCACTATGACTAAACCAATTAAAATTCACGTAAGATAAAATGGCAAAACAAGTTGTTGAAAACATTCCAAAGAAAAAATTGAATGCAGTAAAAGAATTAATTGAATTAATTTCTTCACATAAAACAATTTTAGTAGCTGACATAGGAAGTATTCCAGGTTCACAATTTCAATCAATTTCAAAAAAGTTAAGAGGAAAAGCAATTGTTAAAGTTCCAAAAAGAAATTTATTTTTTAGAGCTGTAGAACAAGCTGGTAAAAAAGAAGCTTTGGGATTAAAAGATCAAATTGATGGAGCAGTTGCTGTTTTATTTTCAAACTTAGATTCATATGAATTAGCAGCTGAATTATTAAAAAATAAAAGTGCAGCAAAAGCAAAGACTGGGCAAATTGCTCCTTTTGATATCGAAGTTCCAGCAGGTCCAACTGATTTAACTCCTGGTCCAGCAATTTCAGAATTAGGTGCACTTGGAATTCAAATTATGATTCAAGGTGGAAAAATTGAAATTAAAGCACCAAAAATTGTTGCAAAATCTGGAGAACCAATAAAACAAAATGCTGCTGACATGTTAGGAAAATTAAACATTTTACCTTTCACAATTGGTTTTAAACCACTTTCAGCTTATGATTCACAAACAAATACAATTTATGTAGATATTAAAATTGATACAGAAGGAACACTTGCTTCATTACTTGACGCTTATGCTAGAGCATTACCTTTTGCAGTTGAAATTGGCTACTTAACTAATGAAACTGTTAAAGTTATGATTGGTAAAGCAGCAAGACAAGAAAGAAGATTAGTTAAAGTTATTACTGGTGAACCAGACGAAGTGATTGTCAAAGAAGCACCAGTTGAAGAAATTAAACAAGAAGAGAAGAAAGAAGAACCAAAGGCAGACTTTGCAGCTTCATTCTTTTAATATTCAAAATTAAACCACGGAGGAAAAACATGGAATACATATATGCGGCACTTTTGTTGCACAAACTTGAAAAAGAAGTTACAGAAGACAGCTTGAAAGCTGTAATTGCAGCTACAGGTGCAACTGTTGACGATTCAAAAATTAAGTCATTAGTTGCAAGCTTGAACGGTGTAGACATTGCTTCTGAATTAGCAAATGCTAGTTTAGTTTCAGCGGCTCCAGCGGCAGCGGCTCCAGCAGCAGCACCAAAGGAAGAAGCACCTAAAGAAGAAAAGAAAGAAGCTGCAGCAGAAGGATTGGCCTCATTATTCGGATAATTTTGTTAAATTATTTTTCCGAAGGGTCAATCCCTAAACTTCTCTAGTTAGAACAGAAGTTTAGCTTTTTCTCCGATGCATAAAAATATAAATAATTATTGAATATTCATTTTATGAATATAGATTTATACAAGTATTTTGCTTTTGGTCTAGTCTTTTTATCTTTATTTTTACCAATAGAAAATGATGCTTGGATTTTAATTTTATTCTTGGCATTTACTCTTTTAGCAATCTGGATTTTCAAAACATTTGGAAATGTGGATTCGTGGAAATATTTGGCCATAATATTTTTGATATTAATGTTTTTAACTGTGATTGGCTCAACTTATTTCAAATGGTTTTTAACGCTATCAATTGTATCTTTAATCCTTTGGGCAATCAAAAAATATCTTTTGAAAGATTAACAAAAATTGAATATAAATTCTTATAAACTCAAGTAAGAATTATTTTTTATGGGATTATTTGAAATTGTGGCTATTCCGGATGAAGGAGTTTTTGAGTCTCATTTTGTTAGAAGAAATTTTCAAAAAGGAGATTCAGTTAATGTATCTTTTAATGAAAGCACGTGGGAGGGAGTGGTTGTTGAAAGAAAAATTTTATATGGGCAACCATATGCATTAGTCAAAACAAACAAAAAAGTTGATGATGGATCAGATGCACTATTAAATGGTTATGGATTATTTTGTCCTTTCGATGGAAAAGGATTTTTGTATTTCAAAGATGAACCTCTGCCAGATGGAGACCCTATGTATAAAAAATTAATTCGCTGGCCAATGACTCAAGAAGAGATAGATGAAGCCAATGAGCCTCTTCCGTTTTAATTAACTTCTAACTAATCCTAAATCTTTATAATAAATTATTTTTTACTTTTGTTATGGAATGGAATTTATATGATAAAGAGAAATTTCTTACACCACTTTGTTTTTCTAATGGCAAAAGCCAAGCCGATGTGGTAGAAGAAGTTTTAGGAAAAATAAAAGAAGGAAAAAAAATAATTTTTATTCATGGTGTTTGTGGGACTGGAAAGTCAGCAATCGCCCTAAACTTAGCAAGAGAATTAGGAAAAGCTTCAATTGTTGTACCCGGAAAAAATTTGCAAGCACAATATAAACGAGACTATGAAGGAAATAAATTTTTGTTAAAAGACAATAAAGAAAAATTAAAAATTTCAATTATAACTGGACGAAAAAATCATCCTTGTAAATTTTTAGAAGATAATAAAGAAGCAATCCCAAGAATAAAAAAAGAAATAAATTCTAGCCTATATGATATTTTTGCAGGAAAAAAAGAAGAGTTTGAAGATTCTTATGGAAATGATTTTTCTGCAGACAATAAAGAACTTCCGTGTAAAATAGAAATCAGGGAAGGAAACTGGAATAAATTAAAAGAATATATTAGACAAAACAAAAATGTTGATGTTAGAAATTTTTCAAAGATTTCTGATGTAAAACGTTTGTCAGTTGCGCCAGTTTGTCCATATTGGAGTCCAGTTTACCCAGATAAATTTGATTTAAAATCTCTTAAAGATGCAAAACAGCGTCGTTATTTAGGATTAGGAGACACAGAATACATTCAATACAAAAGAAAACCAGGTTGCCCATTTTATGAACAGTTCAATTCATACATAGATTCAGATGTAATAGTTTTTAATTCATTAAAATACAAATTAGAAACTGCACTAAACAGAAAACCAAAAACAGAAATTGAAATAATTGATGAATGTGATGAATTTTTAGACAGCTTGTCAAATCAAAGATCAATTAATATTGAAAGGTTACTCTCTTCATTGATTCAAGCACTAGGTTCAGGTGAAGGCGACGAAGACAAGATTGAAGAAGTTTTAGAATTAATCAAATATCTAAAAAAAGATGAAAAAATTTTAAAGGCAGGAACATCTGGAGAGATTCTAGATTTAAAGTTCACAGCTCTTTATGACATTTTAAAAATTTTCTTAAAAGAAGATTGGCTAAAAGATATTGACGATGAAAGTTATTTATTCGACGTTTTAGAAACGGCAAAAATGTTTAAAGAATTTCTAAATGAAAGTTATGTAACCGTAACAAAAAAAGAAAATATTTTTTCTATTTCAATTGTAACAATTAACTTGGCAAAAAAACTAAAAGAATTTGTTGATAAAAATAACGTTTTAGTTTTAATGTCTGGGACACTCCATTCAAAAGAAGTTCTCTTAACAATTTTTGGTTTAGAAGATTTTGAAATTATCGAGGCAGAAACAAAAGACCAAGGAACAATTGAAATAAAAAGAACAGGGACTGAAATGGATTGTAAATACTCTAATTTTTCAGATAAAACATTTTCTCGTGAGGATTACCTAAAAGCCTTAGACGAATCAGTTGGACTAGCAAAGAGACCAACACTTGTTCACGTTAATGCTTTTTTAGATATTCCAAGTGAAGATGAACTAAAAGAATATTCCCTGAAAAATTTAATATCTCGTGAAAAGTTAAGAGAAATGCAAACCGAAGACAACGAAGGAAATTTAATTAAGGAATTCAAAGAAGGAAAAAGAGACATCTTGTTTTCAACAAGAGATTCAAGGGGAGTTGACTTTCCAGGAAAAGAATGTAAATCAATTGTTTTTACAAAATATCCAAATCCAAACGTTAGTGACCCCTTCTGGAAAATATTAATGAAAACAAAACCAGGATATTATTGGGCATTCTATAAAGACAAAGCTCGTCGTGAATTTTTGCAAAAAATTTATCGTGGGCTTCGTTTCAAAACAGACCACGTAGAATTATTAAGTCCAGATGAGAGAGTATTAGATTTAGTTGAAACAGAATATAAAGAGAATTTTAGTTAATTAATCTAAATTAAAAGGATTATATTTTTTTACTAAATCATAAAATTTGTCATTTAATTCTTCAAATATTTTAGAATCCCAATCAAATCCAACCAATTTTATTAAACCAGAAAGATTATCTCCTGTAGAGTATTTTAAATTATTATTAGAATTCAAATCTGCAAAAATCGCTCCTTCATTTTTTATTTCAATTAAATATTGTTTTCTATTTTCTTCTTCTTTTAAATTCAAATTACCATAAAAAATTGTTTTATCTGCCGCATCGTATAATTCAAAGACCTTCATAAAATCATGTTTCAAATCTCCAAACGATTGATTTTTATTTAATTTAAGACCAAAAGTATTTGTTAATGTATTTTTCATTTATACTAAAATTCAACTTTCTTAATAAACATTATTGTAATCAAATATTATTTTCTCTTCTTTCTAATCCAAAAGTAAATTACAAAGAAAACTAAAACGTAAAGTGCTCCGACAATAATTGAAATTTTTGTTACAAGCGGATGTTGTTGAATTGTTTCTCCCAAGTAAGTTTGTAAAAACACAATTGGTAAAAGACCAAGAGTTGTTCCAGCTAAAAATTTCCAAAAACTCATATTCGTTAATCCAGCAAGATAACTAAAAATATCTGAAGAAGTAAGGGGATTAATTCTTAAGAAAAAAACAGAAGCTGGACCATATTTTTTTGAATATTTATCAAATTTCTCTCTTATTTTTTTTGGGATTCTAGGTAAAATTTTTTCTTTTCCATAATAGTATGAAATTTTAAATGCAACCGCCGCACCCAAGAAATTTCCAATTAAAGCAAGAAATCCCCCAAAGAGTCCTCCAAAAAGAGTTCCTCCCGCAATGTATAAAATAAGTGGCGGAAACGGAGCAAAAATACATTCAAGAAAAATTAAAAAGACAAAAACAAGATATGAAATGTTTCCATAATTTTGTATGTCTTCAGTAATTTCTAGAGTATTATTCTGAAATAAATCATAAATAAAATTATGTGAAATATAAGATTTTATCATCCAAAATATTAGAATTCCCAAACTCAAAAGCAAAAACATTGCAAAATAATCTTTTCTCCTAAATCGCCTCATCCTATAATTATGAATAAGATATTTTTAAGTTTTAAGTAAAAAGAAAAAGGAACTCCGAAGAGTTCCTTATTCAGCGCCCCCTTTTGGAATATTTGAAAAATATGAGAAACCACAGCGAAGCGAGGACCAGTGGAAAGCTAAAAGAAAATAAAATAAAAAAAGGGCTCCGAAGAACCCTTCTTTTAGCGCCCCCAGCAGGAATCGAACCTGCGAGCCCAAAGGGCCCGGATCTCAAGTCCGGTGCAATACCACTATGCGATGGAGGCATACAATTAATTTGAAATGGTTTTTGTTTAAAAAGTTGTCTATTCACATAATACAAATAATTAAAAATAATTAATTGAGCATATTATCATGTCTGAAGAAAAAGAAATTAGAAAAATTGGAATTTATTGGAATTCTAAAAATGAAGGTGTGAAATATAATTTATCACATAATATCCCTGGAATAAATTCAATAAGGTTAATAAAAGATGATGAAGACCTTGTTTATTATTTATCCTTCTTACTTAATTCAGAGCAATCACTAGGAGACATTGAATATAATTATCTGCCTCATCTTTCTCCACATCCAACAAAATTTTCAAACAAGATAAGAAAAACAATTGATAATTTATTTGATTTAAGAAACAAAGTTATTGATAAAAATTTCTAAACATTACTTATCTATTTTTTTCCTTAACCCAAAACATTTCTTCTTCAAAAATTCTTCTAGCTATTCATTTCAAACTACCAACTATATCCTATTCCCCTTAAGTCTAAGCCAGAACTTCTCCCAATGCCCCATCGGTTCAGGATGAATCAATTTATTATTCATGTCATAAATTTCATGTCTAATAATTGGTTTTTCTTTTAGAACTGGAGCATCTTCACTCATTTGTTTTATTGCTTCTTCGTAAGCTTGGAGAACCGCAACTCTCGAGTAACCTTGACTAATCAATGCAAACTTTAGAGTATCATGATTATACTTTTTTGCAAGATTTCTTTTGAAGTAATCTACTAATTGATGTTTGTAATCTAATCTACGCATGTAAAATTAAAAGAAAGCTACTTTAAAAAAATTACCTCAAATCCTTATTGGTTTTTTATTTTCATAATACTTTAGTGCTTCCTTAAGTCTTGGTTTAGATTCAGCATAAATTGTAAGTAATGGTTCATTGTGTTTAACTTTGTCTCCGATGTGGTGATGCAAATAAACTCCTGAATATTTATCCATCGGACAACCCGCAACTCTTGCAAGATAATTAATTAAATGATTATCAATATCTTTTATTTTTCCTTTTTTCGGAGAACAAACAGTATGAGAAATTTTTGAAGGAATAATTTCTTTCACTCTTCCATTCTGTGCTTTTATTATTTCTTGAAACTTTTTCCACGCTTTTCCGCTTTCAAGCATCTCTCTTGCTAAAGCTTTTCCTTTTCCTTTTTTTGAAATAGTCATCTCAAAAATTTCAGAAGCCAAATAAATTGCCTTTTTTTCTAAGTCTTGAGGTCCTTCTTTTTTTGGATTTAAAACATTCATAACATCACGGATTTCAAGAGCAGGACCAACACCATTCCCAATTGGTTCTGTAGCTTTTGTCAAAATAACTTTAATCTTGACTTTGAAGTGTCTTGCTAATTGTTCAAATTTTCTCTTTAGCATTTTTCCTTTCGCTAAAGAAACCTTTGCTTTTTTTCCATAAGGAATATCAATTAAAATATATTTACTTCCAGCAGCGAGTTTCTTTGACATAATTGAAGCCAAAAGTTGTGCAGCAGGGTCAAGCTTTAACATTTTTTCAACTTTAATTATTTTTGAATCGGCAGGAACCATTCCAAGCGCTCCTCCCCAAGTGAGACAAGCCCCAGTTTTTTGGACTATTTTTTTTAATTCATCCATACTAAATTCAACGGGACTCAAAACTTCAATACAATCAGCAGTTCCAGCAGCAGATGTTATTGCCCTTGAAGAAGTTTTAGGAAAAGTAAGACCAGCAGCTGCACAAATTGAAACAACTATTGGTGTAGTTCTGTTTCCAGCAATTCCCCCGATACAATGTTTGTCAACAACATATTTATTTCTAAAAGAAAGTGTTTTTCCCGAAGACAAAATGGCATCAACTAAAGCAACAGTTTCTTTGAAAGTCATACCATTTTTATACATTGCAGAAACAAAAACACTAACTTCTGGTTCGGATAGCGTATTATTTACAACATCTGCAATAATTGATTTTACTTCATCATGAGTCAATTCCTCTCCAACTAATTTTTTCTTTATGTAATTAACACTTTCAGGAGCATCCATAAAAGAAACATCCACAGTCTGTTCTTCTCTTAAAGATAATATTTTTTTTACTTCTTCAGAAACAGCAATATGGTTTGCCCCAACTAATTTATCAACAGTGTCAACAATTGTTGTCATTTGTTTAGAATTTTTAGAAATAGTTTTAATTGTTATTCTGTCCCCTGCATGAACACCTAACTTTTGTGCTGTCTTGTGATTCAACATGGAAACAGGAATTCCTGCAGCCCATTCGGATGTCTTAATCTTTAATTGCATTTTTCACCTCTAATTATACTTAGAAATAACCCATTTTTATATCTATCTCTTGATCTTCTGGATTTTGTATTAAATAACTCGGAGTTCTCTTGTCTCTATAAATTTCAAGAACAATTAACAGATAAGCAAGGATAAGTGGACCTAAAATTACACCTAAAATTCCAAACATAAATAATCCTCCAACCATTCCAAGTAAAATTATACTCGAGTGAACATTTGTTCTCTTTGAAACAAATACCGGTTTAACGGCATTTTCAAAAAAGGAAGCAATTAATCCAAAGAATGTAACTCCTATTGCAGGCCAAAGTTGTCCGTTAACAAATAAATAAATAGCCACAGGAATCCAAACAACAGTTGTACCAATGATTGGGAAAATTCCAGCAATAATTGCAAGTAATGTCAAGAACAAAGCATTTCCAACACCAAATAAGAAAAAGGAAATTCCAGCAAAAATACCTTGCAAAATACCAATAATTACTTGACCATATAAAACGGAAAATGTAATGTCACGAGAAGACTTAAACAATTTAGTTTCAATTTCTTTTGGGAAAGGAAGTAAACTTTGAATGTACTCTACAAATTTCTCGCTGTCTCTAAGAACAAAGAAAAAGGTGAAAAAAGTTACAAGAAATTGTAAAAATAAAGTTGGAAAATTCAAAAGAACCTTTGAAATCATATTCATTGCACCATTAGTAATTTTTGTAATAAAACTATAAACTACCGAAGTGATTTCATTTGAAAATGTTCCAATTGAAAATAATTTTGGAAAAGCATTTTGTAGGGGAGTCACAAAATCAATTTTTTGTGAAGCTAGGAAAATTTCAATTGACTGATTAAGTAAAACTGGTGTCAAAAACCAAACAGGAATTACAATTAGTAAAATTAAAAGAATACAAACTATGGTAACCGAGACGTTTCTTGAGGGAATTTTTTTATTTATTTTTTGAAATACGGGTAAGAAAATAAATGCAAGGATAATTCCTGTAATTATTGACATTAAAATAGGTTTAAGTAAAAAATAAGAAAGAACAATTAATACTGCAAGAATTACAAGAGACGTAACCTTTCTCAAATAACTTTTATCCATTGCCATATTTACACCTATTATATAAAACAATTTTTTCTTAATAAAGGTTACTTATGTTTTTGCAAAAAAATTCAAGAAAAGTTTATAAGACAAAATAATTTCTCTATTACATGAATTTCATAAAAAAAGCAATTGAAGGAAATATGGATGAATTTACACACATTCAATTTCAAAAATTTTCAAAAGGCCTTTTCAAGGACAGAGGTGTAGTTAAGGCAAAAAAAACAAAAGACAAATACACAATTAATACTTCTTCAGAATTTGGTAATGAATTAGTTTTGATGATGGCAAAAAAACTAGGAAGCACAAAAACTAAAGTAACTGGAGCAATTGTTTCCACTTCTGATTTAAAGACAAGATTAGACTTTGAAGATTTAAAACAATTTCAAGGAGTTAAAAGATATATGATAAATAAAGAAATGTCTGGTGATGAATTAGTTTCTTTACTTAACGAATTTCCAAAATCCTTTTTTGGATTAACATTCAATGTTGATGAAAATAATACTCTAAAAATTAAAGACAAAGCTCCAAAGTCAGGTAAACCAGGAAAAGGAGATGAAGAACCAAAAGCAGACTTCTGTAAATTAATCACAAATGACAAAGAAATTGGAAAATCGTTCGTATTTGAAAAAGACGATTTTAAAAAAGCAGAAATAAAACACAACTTTGTAATTGAAAGTATAATTCTTCCAAAGACTGATGAAAAAGATTTTGCAAAGATTAGAGAAATGGCAAAAAGACAAGGAAAGATTGTCAGAATAACAAACATTGATGATGTTAAGTCAGAAAAAGAATATCCTTTTACTGCTTGAACACAATAATTCTTAAAAAGATTAAAACTTTGATTTGTTAATGGTAAAAACTGAAACTAAACATTATTGTGATATTTGTGGTGAAGGTTTTGATAATCTAAAAAGAGCAAAAATCCATGAGCTTAGACCAAAAAAAATTTCAAATGAATATCAGGGATTATTTTTTCAGAATTATGGGCGTACCTATTTAGTTCTTGTTAATGAAAAAGAATTTGATTACAAACACCAAAATATGTATTTAGTTTTCTTCACATACAGCCATAATTTGGATAAAGTTGATGATTTTCAGTTTACAAGCGAGGTTTACGAATTAGATCGTTTGCAAAGTTGGTTGAAAGAAAATTCTTTTGAACAGGATTTAGATTTGGGAAAAACTTTTTGGAATAGAATAAAAGAAGTTTATAAAAAAATTCCAAGAGGAGAAAATAAGAAATTAGTAGAATCAATTGGAGAATTAGAATTAAAGACCCTTAAAAAATAAAAGGTTTATAGATAATAAACTTATCTAACATAATACGGTTTATTCATCACAGAAGAAAGATTAACGACATTGTCACTAAATTCTATATTTTTAGTATAAAGCCCTTTTCCTGAATTTTGAATTTTCTTGTATAACTCTTGATTCACGTTGACAAAAGTATAATCAAGTAATTCCAAATCAAGTTCTTTTTCTTCCGTTGGATCATAATACTCTTTTGAAAATACGTCTGATTTTTGTTTTGGAAGTTTTGATATCATCCACCAAAACATATTATCAAAATCACATTTCATCATTTCTTCTTTAATATATTCCATCATCAAATTTTCGTTGAGATGCAAGGAATATTCATCAGGGTATATCTCATATGCATTTTCAGCTCCACGCCAATTCAGCAAAATAACTTTTTCAAGATTGTTTGATTTTTTCATTATAATATATGAATAAAAAATCAACTTTTTATTTTTTCTCTTTTCTTCAAGCTTCCAGCTAAAGTTTTGTGTACGAAACTTTTATAAACCTAATTTTATCTAAATTATTGTAAACTAAATTTTAGTTTACTTGTAAACACGGATTGACTCTGAAATCTATGAGTGTAAAAATAATCCTTCAACTCAGTTGAACTTATTTCTCACTTGTGATTATGTCAATATTAAAACAAAATGGTAACAAGAAAATCACCAAGAAAAGGAAGCCTACAATTCTGGCCAAGAAAGCGAGCAGCAAAAATTCTACCAACAATTAATTGGGATGCTATTAAATCTGAAAAAACATTAAAGGGATTTATCGCATACAAGGCAGGAATGAAATCAGCTTACCTTGATGATTCAACTGAACACTCAATGACTAAAGGAAAAAAGAAAGTTTTTCCAGTAACAATTCTTGAATGTCCATCAATGAAAATTTTCTCAGTACGTTTATACAAAGACGGAATTGTAAAAACAGAAATTTTAGGTGAAGGTTTAGATAAGGAATTAAAAAAATTAGTAAAATTACCAAAAACTCAAAAGAAATTAGATTCAATTAAACCTGAAGAATACGACGATGTTAGAATCATTGCATATTCTCAAGTAAAAAAGACTGGACTCAAAAAAACTCCAGACATTACTGAATTAGGTTTGAACGGAACTTACGAAGATAAATTAGCTTTTGCAAAAGAAAAAATTGGAAAAGAAATTACTGTTGCTGATGTATTTGAATCAGGACAATTAGTAGATTTACGAGGAGTAACTAAAGGAAAAGGACTTCAAGGTCCAGTAAAAAGATTTGGTATTCAATTAAAGAATCAAAAATCAGAAAAAGGACGAAGAAGACCAGGTTCACTTGGACCATGGCATCCAGCAAGAGTTACTTTTAGAGTACCTCAAGCAGGACAATTAGGAATGTTTACAAGAGTAGTTTACAATAACAAAGTTTTAGATTTAGGAAAAGCAGAAGACAAATTCAAAGGAATCAAGAATTACGGAGACATTAAAACTGATTACATTATTTTAGAAGGTTCAGTTCAAGGGCCAGCAAAAAGACAAATTGTTTTAACACAAGCTCTTAGACCAACTAAAAAGCAATTAAAGAAAAAACATGAATTAATTGAATTAAGATAAAATGAAAACAAAATTATTAGACGTACAAGGAAAAAAAGTAAAGGATTTGGCTCTACCAAATTGCTTTACTGAATCAATTAGAACAGATTTAATTCAAAAAATAATCGAAGCTAAAAAAGTAAAACAACCATACGGTCCAGGGCCAATGGCAGGAAATCAAGCTTCAGCTAGCGGTGTGTTAAAACATCATAGAAAAGTTTGGAAATCACAATATGGTAGGGGAATGTCAAGAATTCCACGTAAACAAATGTCAAGAAGAGGTTCTCAATTCCAATGGGTTGGTGCAACTGTACCAAACACTCGTGGTGGTAGAAGAGCACATCCTCCAAAAGTAGCTTCAATGATTGGATTACCAAGTATAAACAAAAAAGAATTAACTATAGCCTTAAAATCAGCATTAACAGCTACAACAATTGGCGACTTGATTGCAAAAAGATATGCTAGATTAAATGGACAAAAAATTGAAAATGTTCCATTTGTAGTTGAATCAAAATTCACTGAATTAAAAGCAAAAGAAATGTTACAAAGTCTTAAAGCTATTTTAGGTGAAAACTTATATGAAGTAGCAATTCAAAAGAAATCAATTAGAAGCGGACTTGGAAAACTTCGAGGAAGAAAATATAAATCAACTCTAGGTTTACTACTTGTTGTTGGAAATGAAGAAAAAATAAAAACAACTGCATTCGATGTTCAAACTACTCAAAAATTAGGAGTAAATGACTTAGCTAACGGTGGAGTAGGAAGATTAACTCTTTATACAGAAACTGCAATTAAAGAATTAGGAGAAAAATTCAAATGAGGCCAGTATTAACAGAAAAAGCTGTAATGATGATTGAAACAAGTAACACATTAACATTCGAAACAGGAATGCGTGAAACTAAAGAACAAATTAAAAATGAAATTAAAGAATTATTCGAAGTAGAAGTTGAAAAAATTAGAACTTTAATTAAGAATAACAAAAAATATGTATATGTTAAATTAAAAGGAGACACTTTGGCAATTGACATTGCAACTAAATTAGGATTAATGTAAAATGGGAAAGAGAATTATTCAACAAGCTAGAGGAAAAGGAAGTTCAACTTATAGAGTAAGTAAGAAAGCTTTCAGATACAAATTACAATTCGCATCAAACTTAACTGGTGTTGGAGAAGTTACAAAACTTTTCAACTCAGGAGCACACACTTGCCCTTTAGCAAAAGTTAATTCAGAAAAAGGATCATTTTATATTCCAGCTTTCAAAAACATGTTTGAAGGAGAAAAAATTTCTTTCGAAGGCAAAGAAATTAAAAACGGTAACATTTTAAAATTAAAAGATATGCCTGTAAAGACAAAAGTTTACTGTGTTGAATCAAGACCTGGAGATGGAGGAAAATTCATTAAAGCAGGTGGAAATACAGCAGTAGTAAATAGAGTAATGGGTAATGATGTTTACTTAATCATGCCTTCAAAAAAGGAAAAGAAATTCAACGGAGATTGTAAAGCTATCGTTGGAGTTATTGCTGGTGCAGGAAGAGTAGACAAACCAATTGTTAAAGCGGGTAAACAATATTTCATTAAGAAAACAAAAAGTAAATTATGGCCAAGAACAAGTGCTCTAAAGGTTAACGCAATTGATCACCCATTCGGTTCAGGTAGAGGAAAGAACCCTAAGAGTAAGATTGCAAAGAGAAATGCTCCGGCAGGTGCAAGAGTAGGTTTAATCAGGCCAAGACAAACAGGAAAGAGAAAATAAAATGGAAATGGAAGTAAAGAAAAAAGAATTGAAGTTCAAGGGTAAAACTCTAGAAGAGTTGAAAACTTTAGACGTAAGAGAGTTCGCTAAATTACTACGTTCAAGACAAAGAAGAACTGTACTTAGAAATTTCCAAGAACATGAAAACTTTGTAAAAAGAGCAAACAATCAATTGGCTAAAGGAAAAAGAGCAGTTAGAACTCACAATAGAACATTGATAATCGTTCCAGGATTAATTGGAATAAAATTACAAATCTACAACGGTAAAGATTTCGTTCCAGTAGAAATTACAATGGAAATGCTTGGTCACAAGTTTGGTGAATTTGCACCAACAAGAGTAAGAGCAAGACACAATAAAGATGAAAAGGTGAAGAAGAAATAAAATGGCAGGAACAAATACTGAAAAACCAACAAGTAAAGCAGAAAAGAAAAAGACAGCGCCAGTTGTAAAAGAAACAAAACAAGCTGTTGAAAAAGCTCCTGTAAAAACTGAAACAAAAAAAGAAACAAAAGCTGAAAAGAAAAAAGTTGAAATAAAAAAAGTTAAGAGAAATGAAGTAAAGGCAGTTAACCTTGGAATGCCTGTTTCAACAAAAACTGCAGTTTCAATTTGCAAATTCATCAAAAACAAAAAAATACAAAAAGCAATTGATGATTTAATCGAAGTAACAAAACTAAAAAAAGCCGTACCAATGAAAGGAGAAATTCCACATAGAAAAGGTAAAATTATGGCAGGAAGATTTCCTGAACGTGCAGCTAAAGAATTCATAGTTTTAATTCGAAACTTGCAAGGAAACGCAAACCAACACGACTTAGAAGAAGCAGTTATTTGTGAAGCAATTGCAAACAAAGGAACAACAACTTACGCAAAAGGTGGACGAGCAAGAAAGAAAAGAACACACATCGTAATTGTTGCGAAAGAAAAAAAATTAATTAAACAAGAAAAGAAAAAACAATAAAATGGAAGAAAAAAATACAGTTAAATTCAAGAAAGATGAATTCGAAGTAAGAGAAAGAATCAAATTAGAAATTGGAAAAGGTAAAGTTTCTAAAGTAAGAATCGAATACACTCCTGTTGGTGAAAAAATTATTGTTTCAACAAATAAACCAGGATTAGTTATTGGTCGTGGTGGAGAAAAAATTGAAGAATTAACTATGATGTTAAAAAGAGATTTTAAATTAGAAAATCCTCATATTGAAATAGATGAAATTAAAAAACCAGAATTTGATTCACAATTAGTAGCTGATGATATTGCACTTGGTCTTGAAAGATTTGGACCAATGAAATTCAAAGTATTAGCTTACAAAGCTCTTCAAAAAATCATGAAAGCTGGAGCACTTGGTTGTGAAATTAGATTAAGTGGAAAATTACCTTCATCGAGAGCAAAAACATGGCGTTTCGCTCAAGGTTACTTGAAGAAAACAGGTGACTCATCAAAAGCAGTTGATAAAGCACAAGCAGTTGCCGGAACAAAACCAGGAATTGTTGGTGTAAAAGTTTCAATCATGCCTCCAGAAGCAGTATTAAAAGATAGAATTAAATTAGCAGATTCTTTAATTGCAAAATTAAAAGAAAACGAAGAGAAAGCTAAAAAACCAATTAAATCAACTAAAAAAATAGCAAAGAAATAAAATGGCAATATTAAAAGCAAAACAAATTAAAGACATGAAAAAGGAAGAAAAAGAAAAGAAATTAAAAGAACTAAAATTGGAATTAGTAAAGGCTAAAGCTAAAACTGGCCAAGGAAGTTCAAAAGCAAAAGAAATTAAAAAAGCCATCGCAAGGCTACACACAATAAATTAACTATGGAAATATGTCCAAAATGCGGATTACCAACTCCAGCATGTGTTTGTGAACAAATCACAAAAAGTTCACAAAGAATAAGGGTAACAACAGACAAAAAAAGATACGGGAAGGTTGTTACTGTGATCACAGGTTTCGATAACACAATCGATGTTAAAAAAATCGCAAAGGAGCTAAAAAACGAGCTTGCTTGCGGAGGAACAAGTAAGGATAACATCATTGAATTACAAGGAGACCACACAAAACGAACAAAATCAATCCTCGTTAAACTTGGGTTTGACGAAGAATCAATTGAATAAAATGACAAAAACAAAGGAAACAAAAAAAATGAAAGAAGAAAAAACAAACGTAGTATGCACTGACAAAGATTGTCCAATTCACGGGCACTTGAAAACTAGAGGTAGAACTTTCAAGGGAACTGTAGTATCAAAACACGATAAAAGAATTGCAATTGAATTTGATAGAATGATCTATGTAAAGAAATACGAAAGATATACAAAATCAAAAACTAAGATGCACGCAAGACTTCCAGTATGTATGGAAAAAGAAGTTAACTTGGGAGATTTGATAAAAATCAGAGAATGTAGACCATTAAGTAAAATTATTCACTTCGTGGTTGTTGAAAAATTGAAAAGTGCGGAGGAATTAAAAAAATAAAATGAAAGCAGTAAGTTCAAGAACAACAGCAGGAATTAACATCGGTGCAAAAATGATTGCAGCAGATAATTCTGGAGCTAAAATTGTAAGAATAGTTTCAGTTAAAAGAGGAAAAGGAAGAAAAGGAAAACAACAATGTGCAAAAGTTGGAGACTGGGTTAAAGTAGCTGTAAAGAAGGGAAATCCAGATATGAAAGGAAAAGTTTTTGACGCAATTTTAATTAGACAAAAAAAATCTTGGAGAAGACTAACTGGAGAAAGAGTAGCTTTCGAAGACAACGCAGTAGCTTTACTTAAAGATGAAAAAGGAAATCCAAAAGGAACTCAAATTAAAGGACCAGTATCAAAGGAGGTTTTAGAGCGATGGCCACAAGTAGCAAAAATCGCTTCAATGATGTATTAAAATGAAAAAAGCATATTCAAACAAATGGGTTGGAAGTAGTAAACCAAGAAAACAGAGAAAATATTTAGCTAACGCACCAATTCACAAAAAAAGAAAATTCCTAAGTGTAAATTTAATCAAGGCTCTTAGAGAAAAATATTCTACAAGAAATATTGTAGTTAGAAAAGGAGATAAAGTTAAAATTATGCGAGGAAAATTCAAAGGCAAAGAAGGTAAAGTAACGAAAGTGTTAATCAAATTACAAAAAATTTATATTGAAGGAATTCAAACAAAAAAACAAGATGGTTCAATGGTAGATGTACCTGTAAGATCGTCGAATTTACAAATAATTGAATTGAATCTTGACGACAAAAAGAGATTCAAATCAATCACAACCAAAACACCTAAAAAGGAAACTAAACCAATAAATAAGGAAGGAGAAAAGACAGAATGAAAACTCATCAAAAAAGAAATTCAGCACCAAAAACTTGGCCAATTCCAAGAAAAGGAACAACTTTTGTAATAAAGAAAAACGGAAATGGTGTTCCAATTTTAGTTGTACTTAGAGACATGATGAAATTGGCACAAACAAGAAAAGAAGTAAAATTAGCAATTCACGAAAAAAACTTAGTTATCGGAACTAAATTAGTTAATGATGAAAAAAAGAGTCTTGAATTGTTCGACACTTTAACAATAATTCCAGAAAAAAAATCATATAGATTAGTACTAAATGAAAAAGGAAAATATGCAATTGATGAAATAACTGATAAAGAAGCAAAATTCAAAGTTTCAAAAATCATTGGAAAGAAATCAATGAAAGGAAAGAAAACACAATTGAACTTATACGACGGTAGAAACTACTTATCAACAGTTGATTGCAAAGTTAATGATTCAGTTTTAATCGACTTAGAAAAAAATGAAATTTCAAAAGTTTTACCTCTAAAAGAAAAAGCAAATGCTTTAATTATCGGGGGAAAGCACGCTGGTTCAAAAGGTGTTATTACAAGTATGTTAGAAGATAAACAAATGGTTGAACTAGCCACAAAAGATCAAAGTTTCAAAGTTTTAATTAAACAATTAATGGTAACAGAATAAAATGAAAGAACAAAAAATTAATCCAATGAGGGAAATAAAAATTGAGAAAGTTGTTTTAAGTATAGGTGGAACAGGAGAATACTTAGAGAGAGGACATAGATTATTAAAATTTTTAACTGAAGGTAAACCAGCAAAAACAAAATCAAGAAAAAGAATTCCTTCACTAGGAGTTAGACCGGGTTTAGAAATTGGTTCAGTAATAACAATAAGAAACAATCCTGAAGACATGATAAAAAGATGTTTACTTGCAATTAACAACACAATCAAAAGAAAACAAGTGAGTGAAAATAATTTTTCATTCGGTGTAAAAGAATATATTGAAATTCCAGGTGTTGAATATCAAAGAGATATTGGTATTATGGGTTTTGATGTAACAATTGTTTTCAAAAGAGCAGGAAGAAGAGTAAGATTAAGAAAAATAAAACAAGGGAAAATCCCAAAAAGACAAGTTATAACTCGTGAAGAAATAATTAAATTCATGGAAGAACACTTCCAAACACAATTCATATAAAATGACAGCAAGTAATTGGGAAAACTACTTTAAACAATTAAACGCAAAACCAGCTGTGAAGGAAAAATTCCTAAAACACTGTAAACCAAAAGAAAGAAAAATTGGTATTGCAGCGAAGAAATGTGAAAGATGCGGCAGATATGGTGCCCACATAAAATCATATGGAATTAACCTTTGTAGACACTGCTTCAGAGAAGTAGCTGAAGAAATTGGTTTCAAAAAATATTCATAGGAGGAAAATAAAATGTCACACGATATAGTTGCTGATGCACTAAACATGATAAGAAATGCTAAGAAAGCAAACAAAGAAGTTGTAAAAGTAAAAATAATTTCAAATTTGTTAATCGAAGTATTAAAAATTATGAAGCAAGAAGGAGCAATTAAAAAATATAAAATAGATTCAAAGGAAAAAACTTTAGAAATAACAATCGGAGATTTAACTGAATGTAAAGCAATTAAACCAAGATTTAGTTGTGACAAATCTCAAATTGAAAAATATAGGAGAAGATATCTTCCTGCAAGAAATTTAGGTATTGTGATTCTTTCAACAAACAAAGGTTTAATGACACATAAAGAAGCACAAGAAGAACAAATTGGAGGTTGCTTAGTAGCATACTTTTACTAAAATGAAAAAAGATTTAAACGTAACAATTGAAATTCCCGAAGGTGTTAGTGCTAACTTAGAAGGTGACACATTAACAATAAAAGGAAAAGAAGGAGAAATTACTAGAAGATTCAAGTTTGGTAGAGTTAATGCAACTTTAGTTGGAAACAAATTAACTTTAGGAAATGAAAAATCAACTAAAACTGAAAAAAAATTAATGAACACAATCGCAGCTCACATTGAAAACATGATTAAAGGAGTACAAGAAAAATTTGTTTATGAATTAAAAATTTGTTTTGGACACTTCCCTTTCACTGTAAAGAAAGAAGGAAACAAAGCAATCATAAAAAATTTCCTTGGTGAAAAAGTTGATAGAGTTGTTAATTTAACTGCCGGTACAGATGTTGAAATTGACAAAAACATGATTTTTGTAAAATCTGTAAATAAAGAACTTGCAGGAAACTGTTCTGCAAAATTTGAAGCAGCAACAAAAATTCGAGGAAGAGATAAAAGAATCTTTCAAGATGGAATTTATATAATTAAAAAGAATGGAAAGGAGATTTAAAAAAATGGTAAAATTTTTACGAAGAGAATGTAGAAGATACTCAAAATTTGGGAATGCTATTGGAAAAAAAGCAAAGTGGAGAAAACCAACAGGTAGACACAACAAATTAAGAGAAAAGAAACGTGGATACGGAGCAGTTGTTTCAATTGGTTATTCTACTGACAAGAAAGTTCGTGGATTACTTAACGAGAAAGAACCAGTTGTAATAAACAACGTGGCAGACCTACAAAATGTTGGAGAAGGACAAATTGGTTTTGTTGCAAGAGTTGGACAAAAGAAAAAAATTGAAATTGCAAAAAAAGCTAAAGAATTAAAAATTGAATTAAAAAATATTAACGTTGATTCATTTTTGAAATCATTAAAAACTAAGGAGAAGAAAGAATGAACTTATCAAAGAAAAAAGAATTAGCAAGTAAAACTTTCAAAGTAGGAAAAGAAAAAATAAATTTTGTGCCTGAAAGAGTAAATGAAATAAAAGAAGCAATCACAAAACAAGATTTAAGAGATTTACAAACAGCAGGAGCTATTGTAATTAAAGATGTTAAAGGAAGAAAAACAAATGTTTCAAGAAAAAATAGAAGAGGAACAGGAAAAGTAAAACTAAAGGTTAATAAAAGAAAACAAGAATATGTTATTATAACAAGAAAATTAAGAGCTTTTGTTTCAGAATTAAAAAAGCAAGGTAAACTTTCAAGTGAGGAAGTTACTGAAATTAGAAAAAGAATTAGAAACAGAGCATTCAAAAGTAAAGCAAATTTAAAACTTTATATCGAGGGACTTAGAAAATGAGAATGAAAAAAACTATTAGAAGAAGAAGAAAAGAATGTAAAACTGACTATTTACACAGATTAAAATTACTGAAAAGTGAAAAACCAAGATTAGTTTTTAGAAAAACTAACACTTCAATAATTGCACAATATGTTGTAAGTGACGAAGCAAAAGATAAAATTGTAATTGGAATCACATCAAAAAAATTGTTAAAATTCGGTTGGCCTGAAAAAATGAAAGGAAGTTTAAAGTCATTAACAGCTTCATACTTAACTGGATATTTGATGGGTAAACAAATTCAAAAACAAAAATTAGAAAATCCGATTGTAGACTTTGGAATGTTAAGAGTTTTACATAAAACAAAATTATTCGCTTTCCTTAAAGGAGCAATCGATTCAGGTTTAGATATTGCTTGTCAAGAGGAAGCTTTCCCTGAAGAAGAAAGAATCAAAGGTGAACACTTAAAGGAAGATTTTACAAAAACGTTCGACAAAATTAAATCAAGTATAGATAAAGAATAAAATGAAAGAAGATATTAAAAAAACAGCAAAAGCGCACGGAACAGTTTCAGTTGAAAAAGCTCTAAAAAAAGCAGAGAAAGTTAAAGAAGTAACTGAAGAATTATTAGATGCCGTTGAAGAAATTGAATCAATCGACGAAATAGTTGAAGAAAAAGTTGAAAAAAAAGTTCCTCAAAGAAGAGGAAGATACGAACCAACTACTGAAGAAATTGTTTTAGCTTGGGAACCAAAAACAAAATTAGGTAAAGATGTTAAATCAGGAAAAATAAAAAGCATTGATGAAATTTTAGATAATGATCAAAAGATTCTTGAATCTGAAATTGTTGACAAATTAATTTCACCAAAAGTAGATTTAATTGCACAAGGTCAAGCTAAAGGTAAGTTTGGTGGTGGAAAAAGAAGAGCCTGGAGACAAACTCAAAGAATTACTCAAGAAGGAGGAGTTTTAACTTTTTCAGCAATGGCTGTAGCTGGAGACGAAAATGGTCATGTTGGAATTGGTGTTGGAAAATCAGGAGAAACTCTGCCTGCAAGAGATAAAGCAACAAGAAAAGCAAAATTAAGTGTAATTAAAGTATCAAGAGGATGCGCAGCTTTTGATTGCAACTGTTCTGAAAAACACACTGTTCCATTCGTTGTAAAAGGAAAATCAGGAAGTGTTACAGTAGAATTAATTCCTGCTCCACAAGGTACTGGTTTAGTTTGTGCTAGAGAATTACAAAAGATTTTAAAAATGGCAGGAATCAAAGATGTTTATTCAAAAACAAGTGGTAAAGTTAGAACAACTTTCAACTTGGCTAAAGCTTGTATTGAAGCATTAAAGGAGACAAATAGAAAATGATAGCAGCAATAAGAATTAGAGGACAAATCAATTTGAACAAAGAAGTAGTTGAAACTTTATCAAGATTAAGACTTAGAAAAAAATATGCTTGTGTTGTTCTTGAAAATCCAAATGAAGCACAACTTGGAATGATTAAAAAAATGAGAAACTTTATTTCATACGGTGAAATTTCAAAAGAAACTTATGAAAAATTAGTAAAAGAAAGAGGAAAAAAAGATACTCAAGGAAATTTAAAACCTTTCTTTAGATTACACCCTCCAAGAGGCGGAGCTAATACTAAATTCCATTATCCAAAAGGTATTTTGGGAGAAAACAAAGAAATAAATGAATTAATTTTAAGGATGTTATAAAATGACAAGATTAGTAAAAAGAAAAAAAGCTAGTAGAATGCACGGAAGAGGAATGGGAACTCACGGTGGAGGAGCTAGAAAGAAAAGAAAAAAATCAGGACACAAAGGTGGAATTGGTATGAGTGGTACTGGTAAGAGAGCAGATCATAAAAAAACTTTAATCTTAAATTTGTACGGACACGATTACTTCGGTAAACAAGGAGTAACTTCTCGTGGAACAAAAAGAGACACAAGACTTAGAATCAATTTATTCGACTTGATGAATCACTTAGACAAATATGCTAAAAAAACTAAAGACGGTTACGAAATTAATTTACCTAAATATAAAATTTTAGGAACTGGAGAAGTAAAAGAAAAATTAACTGTAAACTGTCTTGAAGCATCAAAAGTAGCAATAGAAAAGATTGAAGCTGCTGGTGGAAGTGTGACAGTTAAAGAAGTTAAAGAAATCATAACTCCTTTGGTTGAACACCCTAAGAAAAAGAAAGAATAACTTTATTTTTTGTTTTCGTCAATTAAATCTATGAGTTTACCTTCTTTCATAATTTTATAACTTTGATTTTTTTCTCCAAATTGTGGAATATAATAAGTATTCCCTAAAACTAAATAATTAATTCCATCAATATCTTCTTGTCTTGGAAATCCTCCAAGTGTTTTTATCAATAAATCCGATTCATAAGTTGTGCAAGGTGTTGAAATTTGAAAAAAATTTTGTAATTTCAAATAAATGTTATTCGCTATTTTTTTAATCATATTAGTTTATGGATTTGGGGCTTTAATATTTTATTGTTTTGAACACCAATAATCTTTTATAACTTAATTCCAAGACAATCTTATGTTGCCTTTTAATAAACAAGAATATTATTCAAATATTCCGCTCTTAGAAGAACATGCAAAAGAAAATTGCACAGATTCAAATTCAAAAAATTGCTTGGTTCTTGTTCATCCTTATTTTTGCAAACTAAATGGAGAATATATGTCAAAAGTAGATGAATTTGAAACGTATTCTGCAAATTTAGATAAAATTTACAACTCAAAAAGAAAAAATTTGTCTATCGTTTTATACGAAGAGCCAAGTCACTACGCAAAATTAACTTCAGAATTAGTTGAGAAACATTTCTTTGATAAAGTAATTTTTACAAATGGTTCTTGTGGTGACCCTTACAAAAAACAAGAATTAAATTATTTTTCAAACAAAAACATTTTTGTTGGAGGGATGTATAATGGATTGTGTTTATCGAATGCTATTTCTGAAATAAAAGAAAATACGACGGCAAGAAAGATAGTACCAATAAAACAAATTTCATTAAATACTTGGGCTAGGATGAGAGAACAATATACTATTTTCCCAAATAAAGTAGTTTTTTTAACAAATTCACAAATGCCTCTTAAAACAAGAAACCTCGATGATTTTTTCAACAAATTTTTCGAATAATCAACATACGAGTAACCTTTAAAAAGTAAAATCCTTTTTACTGGTTATGGCAGTAAGAGATATATTTAGTTTTATTCCAGAGGTAACAAAGCCTGAAGAGAAAAAGCTTAGTTTTAACGTTAAATTGAAATGGACTTTAATTGTTCTAGCAGCATTTTTTATTCTAGCAAATATCTCCTTATATGGCCTTGCTTCAAACACTCTTGAAAGATTCAAATATCTAGCAATTATTATGGGTACAGATTTTGGTTCAATAATTTCCCTTGGTATTGGTCCAATCGTAATGGCCTCAATTATTTTACAATTATTAACTGGTGCAGAAATTATTAAAATTGATACATCAACTGTTGAAGGTAAAAAATTCTTCCAAGGATTGCAAAAATTATTAGTTTTCTTCTTTATTATTTTCGAAGCATTAGTTTATGTTTTAATGAATGGACTTCAAGCAATGCCCGGTTACACAGGAATTGTTGTAATCCAATTAATTCTTGGTGGACTTGCAATTTATTACATGAATGAACTCTGTGAAAAATGGGGATTCGGTTCAGGAGTAAGTTTATTTATTGCAGCAGGAGTTTCGTGGAGATTATTCACAGCAGCATTCCAATTTGTAGATGTTCAAGGAAAAAGTTGTTTAGTTGATTTTGCAAACACCCCTTGTTCAGGTAAAATTTTAGTTTTATTACAATCAATTATTAGCAGGTACCCAATAGAATTCGTTTCAGCTCTAGCAGCATTAGTTGTAACAGTTTTAATTTTCTTAGCAGTAGTTTGGGCACAATCTCTTAAAGTTGAAATTCCTTTATCTTATGGTAGAGTAAGAGGGTACGGAGTTAAATGGCCATTGTCATTTTTCTACGCTTCAGTTATTCCAGTAATTTTATCAGCGGCATTAATTGCAAACTTACAATTATTTGGTGGACTTTTAGAAAATTGGCTAGGACACCCGACTTGGCTAGGACACTTTGTAAATGGTCAAGCAATTTCAGGTTTGGCATTCTGGTTTGGTTCAACAAACATTTTAGAATTAGCAATTCGTGGAGGTCTTTTACCAATTTATTTACTTCAAGGTCTAACACACATAATTACATTTATGGTGTTCTCAACAATCTTTAGTATATTTTGGGTAAAGTCTTCAGCAATGGACGCAAAGTCCCAAGCAAAGAAAATTGCAAGTTCAGGTTTACAAGTTGCAGGTTTCAGACAAGATATTAGAATTTTAGAATCAATCTTAGATAGATACATTATGCCTTTAACAGTAATGGGTGGAGCAGCAATTGGTTTACTTGCATCATTCACAAATTTGCTTGGAGCAATAGTTTCAGGAACAGCAATTCTTTTAGTAATTATGATTATGTTCCAATTCTACCAAAGTATTGCACAGCAACACATGACGGATATGAATCCAGCGATGAGAAAATTCATGGGGAGTGCCTAAATGACTCAGAATAAAGACGGAAGTTTCAGACTTATTTTTATTTTTATGATTGTAACAATGATTATTGCATTTAATTGGGACAAATGGACATGGATGAAAGATGGAATTCATTTTGCATTGAATCCAACACTTGGCGCTTTACTTAATTGGAACTTAACAATTGGTATGCTCATTTGTGTGCTTTTAATTTCTATAATTACAACCGTGTTACAAAAATACACAACAGATCAAACTGAACTAAAAAGAATAAAAAAATTACAAAAAGAATTACAAAAGAAAGCGAATGAATTAAAACACGATCCAAAAAAAGCAATGGAAGTTCAAAAAGAGTTAATGCCTCTTTCAATGAAACAAATGAAACTTGGAATGAGAACAATTGTTTATACAGGAATTCCTTTCGTATTACTTTTCCGTTGGTTTAATGATTATTTTTTAGAACTAGCAGCAACAACTGGAGAAACTGTAAAATTCTTTGGGTTCCTTAGCTGGTTTTGGTTTTATTTAATTTTTACATTAGTATTCTCAAGTATTCTAAAGAAAAAATTTGACGTGGTATAATTTTTGCTTTGCAAAAATAAGTTTGAAGTTATGAGTTAGAAGTCCGAGTTATTTTTTTGATAAGTCCTATAATCATTGCTGTGAGTTCACTTATTTCTGTTTGAATTTTTTCTAATTCTTCTTTTGAAATATAATTCAAGCTTTCAGAAATTAAGATCTGACATTCCAATTCTTTCAAACTTCCAAAGGAATTATGTAAAAAATTAGAAAAATCTTTATTAGTTTTTCTTCCACATCCTTCGGCTATATTTGAGGAAATACTAATTGAGGATCTTCTTATTTGAGATGTTAAACCATAGATTTCTTCCTCTGGAAAATGTTTAGTAATTTTGTAGATCTTTTTATTTAACTCAAATGATTTTTTCCAGATTAAAAGACTCTTGAAATCTTGCATGAATGAATTCATTTTCAAAGTTTTAATAACTTTGTTTACAACAAAGGATAATATTTTTGTTTAATCTTATTCCTTCCCTCTTCCAACTCCCAACTCAAAAATTAAAGAAAATATTAAAAACCAATTTTCTTTAATTTTTGTATGAACGAACAAGAATTGAACCAAAAATTTCAGGCATACGAACAAGAAATAATTTATTTGCAAGAACAACTAAAAGCAGTTGGTCAAGCAATTTATGATATGAATGTTGTTGTTTCAGGACTAACAGACTTGAAAGGAAAAACAGGAGAAGAAATAATGGCTCCAATTGGACGGGGAATTTTTGTAAAAGCAAAATTACTCTCAGAAGAATTAACTGTTGACGTTGGAGGAAAAAATTTCATAACAAAATCAATCGATGAAACAAAAGGTTTAATTGAAGACCAAGTAAAAAAATTAAACACAATGAAAAACGAGATTGAATCTTCTTTGGATAAAGTTAACGAAGACATAACTAAAACAATGCAAGAGTTCCAAGAAGGAAATAACTAATAATCTTCTGGGAGAGGTTGATATTTTAAGTTGTATTCTTTAGAAAATTCTTTTGCAATATTTTCTAATTCTTTTTGCATAGGTTGAATGTAACGAACTTCCATGTAATCCATATTCATAAAATGATCAAATTTAATTAATGGTTTATTTTTTGTTTCATGAAAACTTTTTTCAAAAAAGAATTTATACATTTTATCAACAAAAGTCATTTTGCTTTCATCAAATATCTTTTCAAATATGTAAGCTGATTCATCATCTGTGTGATGATCTGAACCATACAAAATAAATCTATTGTCTTTATTTCCAGGTAATTCCTCATTAATTTCTTCTGCAATCTCTCCCAATCCCTTTGTCATTAATGAATAAATAACTTTGAATTAAAAAAGATTTGTGTTCTATATAATGATTAGTTACTTTTTCATTTCTTTCAAAAAAGTCTTATATCTCATAAAACCCAAGTCAGTAAAAATTCCACTAATCCATTTTTTCTTGATTAATTCAAATGCAGGATTTTTTACTTTGATGTGAAATTTACTTGGCATCTTTTCCCAAACTTCATGAAAGTTTCTCATTTCAAGTCTGACTTCTTTTGGTGAATATTTCCAGGAATCAGCAACAACATAAAAAGGAATTCTCTCATTCTTTGCAATTTGTGCAATCGCTTCACTTCCAACTTTATTTACAACACCTTCTTTTAAAAGCGCATCAGCACCAACTAAAATTTTTGTCACGTGTTTTGTCCCTTGTTCTTTACTCATCATGATTCCCATAGCTGAATCAACAAAAGTTGTCACAGGAATTTTTGCATTTGAAAGTTCCCGTGCAGTTTTGTGACCTTGAAAAAGTGGCCGAGTTTCAGTATTGTAAACTTCAAAACGTTTTCCTTTTTTCCAAGAATAAATTAATGCGTGAGTAACATTTGTTGAATGGCAATGCGTCATAATAACATCTCCATTTTCAATTTTTTCATAAACAGACTCATTAATATTTTTTTGTGCAACATCAAAATGTATAAGCAAATTCTCGTATTTTTCTCCTTCTTCTGCCCGATGTAAAACATTCATAAGCATTGGTTCAGTCGGACGAAGAGTTTTCAATTTTTTCATCGAAGCTTTTGTAGGAATGAGGTTATACGCATAAAGAGCTTTTTTTGCAATATTTCTTGCTCCTTGAATTTTTATATCTTTAATGTCACGACAAATTTTATTGAATTCTTTTAGCTTAGATTTAACCATTTTTCACCTCTAAAATAATAATATTGTTTGGTTTTTAATTTTATCTTAACTACGGGCTCCTAGCTACCAACTTCTGGCTTAATCAAAAGAACATTTAAAAAAACAAAAGTTCTTTTGATTCCATGTTAGAATCATTAGTCAACCCAAAGAGGTTAGAAAAGGGTCCGTGGAAAATGTTTTTCATTGGCATTCTTTATGCATCACTTTCATTATTATTAGTTCAACTCTTCTTTTCAAGTGACCCAGTTCTAATAAAATATTCTGGATTAATTGTTGTTACTTTTTGTGTTATGTTTTCTCTACCTTTTATGTATTTTATAATTAAACAAGAAGAAAGAGAAGACGAAATAATTGAAGGAATAAGAAGCGTTTGGAGAGTTCACAAAGATGCAATTTATGCATTCATTTGGCTTTTTTTAGGTTTTGTAATTGCTTTTTCCTTCTGGCACATAGTCTTAGGAGATTCAACAATGTTAAATGCACAACTTGAAACATATTGTGCAATAAACAGCCCAGGAAATATTCAAGGTTGTGTAAACCAATATAGCTCAGGAATAACTTTAACTCCAACAGGCGCGGCAACAGGTTTTGGAAGATTCCTCTCAATTTTAGAAAATAATATTTATGTTTTAATTTTCACATTAATTTTTTCATTAATTTTTGGAGCGGGAGCAATTTTTATTTTGGCTTGGAACGCAACAGTTATTGCAAGTGCAATTGGAATTTTTACAAATTATAAATTATCTGGAATTCCCTTAGGTTTAGTAAGATACATGATTCACGGAATCCCTGAAATTGGAGCATATTTCGTTGCCGCACTTGCCGGAGGAATTTTAGGAACAGGTTTCATGCGTCACGGGTTCAAGAATAAAAGATTTTATCATGTTTTAGAAAATGTGATTTTACTTCTATTCTTTTCAATTTTAATTTTAGTTGTTGCAGGAATAATGGAAGTTTATTTCACTCCTTTGTTTTACTAAAACACCCTTAAATTTAAAAGAAATAAAATTCTTTATTTTTCATGATAAGTCAAAATTTAATCTTTGTTGGAATCTTGTTTATACCAGTTTTACTTTTATCGTTCATTATAACTTTGTATGTTTTGCCAAAATGGATTAAACAAGCAAAGAAACAAAAATTAGTAGGTAAAGATATTCACAAAGTTGACAAAAGAAAAGTAGCGGAAGGTGGAGGAATTTCTGTACTTGCTGGTTTTGTTCTCTCAGTCTTTTTGTATATTGCAATCAGAACTTTTGTATTCCACGACCAAGCACATTTAGTTGAAATTTTTGCATTATTTGGAGTAATGTTTTTTGCATCAATGGTTGGACTCTTAGATGATTTACTTGGATGGAAAAAAGGATTATCTAAACAAACAAGACTAATGCTAATTTTAGTTGCAGCCGTTCCACTAATGGCACTAAATGCAGGTCAATCAGTTCTACTTGGAATTGATTTTGGTTTATTGTATCCGTTGTTCTTGGTACCTTTAGCAGTAGTTGGTGTAACAACAACATTTAACTTTTTAGCAGGATTTAACGGACTTGAATCAAGTCAAGGAATAATAATTTTAACAGCACTTTCAATTGTTAATTTCATCACAGGAAATTGGTGGCTTGCACTAATAACAATGGCTTTTGTTTCTTCACTTTTCGCATTCTGGTTATTCAATAAATATCCTGCAAAGATTTTTCCAGGAGACATTTTAACTTACGCAATTGGAGCATTAATTGTATCAAACGCAATTTTAGGAAACATGGAAAAAATAACTCTATTCTTTTTCATTCCATACATTCTAGAAGTTTTCCTAAAGGCAAGAGGGAAGTTCAAAGTTGAAAGTTTTGCAGACGTACAAAAGGATGGAAGTTTAGAATTAAGACAACCAAAAATTTGTGGGCTTGAACACTTGGCAATTGTATTATTGAAAAAAATCAAACCATCAAAAAAAGCATACGAATGGGAAGTTCCATTAGTAATTAATTTATTCCAGCTGGCAATTATTATTTTGGGATTTGTTCTTTTCATGTAAATTAATAAACTGAAACCGCTTTGTTTTCTTATGAGATTTAGAACACATGTTTCAAAACAAGGAACTTTATTTCTTGCAGGAAGAAACGATGAAACTAACGAAAAATTAATTGGAGAAGTAAAACCAGAAGAATATGTTTTTCACACTGAAGCTCCCGGAAGCCCTTTTGTCCTAGTAAAAGGAAAACCAAAAGAAGGCGATTTAAAGGAAGCAGCAATAATTTGTGCAAGATATTCAAGGGACTGGAAAAAAAACGAAGGAGACACAATTATTCATCAATTTTTAGGAAAAGACATTTACAAAAATAAAGAGATGAAACTTGGAACATTCGGTGTAAAAAAATTGAAAAAAATAAAAGTAAAAAGAGACGAAATAAAAGATTTCAATTCTAACCCCGCAAAAGAATCTACCCTCAAGGAAATTATAAAAGAGCAAGATATAATTTAATTTGTTAAATTCGACACCATTATAAACCAATTTAGTTTTTTATTAAGATGATAAAAGAAATACAATTAGGAAAAAACGGAATTACAGACAATTTCATTGAAACACTAAAATCATACTTCACAAGTGTGAGAACAGTAAAAGTTTCAGTTCTTTCCTCAGCAAGAGAATCAAAAGCCGATGTAAAAAAATATTCAGAAGAACTCTTAAAAAAATTAGGACCCTACTTCACAGCAAGAGTAATTGGTTTTACAATAACTTTGAAGAAATGGCGTAAAGCAAAAGTCGAAGAAGATAGTGAATAAAACATCACAGGCTTTGCAAAAAATAGATAATTTTACACTTACTGCACAGTATTGAAATTAGTTTGTACAATATTTGAAAAAATAATTAATTTAGTCACCACTTAAAAGGAGGAGGCTTTTTTTTTAAAGTATAAGTTCTTGAATATTCTATGAGAAAAAGGTATAAATCTATTGTTATTGACCCTCCTTGGAAGCAAACAAAAACAGGATTAAGGAGTGCAAGACCAAATCAAAAAAAAGAATTACCTTATAAAACGATGGATTTAGAAGATATAAAAAATTTTGGAATTGATAATTTTGCAGACGAGGAATGTTTGATATTTTTATGGACAACAGACAAATACTTGGAACAAGCACATCAAGTACTAAGAGATTGGGGGTTCAAAAAACATTGTGTTTTTGTTTGGAATAAAAATACTGGGGTGTGTCCCTTTTCTGTTCAATTTAGAAATGAATATTGTTTGATGGGGTATAGGGGAAGATTAAAACTAAATAAAATCGGAGTACCAACATATTTCTTTGCAAAGGTAAGGGAACACAGTAGAAAGCCAGATGAATTTTACGAAATAGTTAGAGAAATTGCAGATGAACCTCGAATTGATATATTTAGTCGTGAAAAAAGAGATGGATTTGACCAATGGGGGGATGAAATTAATAAATTTGTGACAATAAATGCATAGAAAAATATTAAAATAACTTTTTCTTTTGGGTTTTATGAGCGATTATAATCCAGAATTTTGGAAAAATGCACAATATAGTACTTTGTGGAAAAAACATTTTGATAATTGTAATATGTTAAAAAATAAACTTATTGAAAAATTTCCAAAATTAAAAGATTCTATAAAAGAAGGACATGCTTTTTCCGATCAATGGCTTAGATTTAAACCAGAAGATAAAAGTGGTGCAGATCTTATTATTAGTAATCCCGCAGATTATAATGTATTAGTACGAGTTGATATAACTGGGTCACATAAAATTGATCCAAGTATAAAATGTCCCATCTGGGTTAGACCAGATAAAATAGATCAAGCTAAAAAGCAAAAAGAACCTTATTGGTTTTATTGTGTATACAAAAGCAAAATATGTGCAGTGGACGTAGAAACAGCATTAAAATATCGGGACAAAGTAAAGACAGTAATTATAAAAAAAGATATTCCTGAACATTATGTTGAAATCCCTTATAATGAATCTATCTCAGAAGAAAAATTCTTTCAAAAAATTAGTGAATATGTAGATAAAATTCCTTCAAAAATTTATACAAAACAAACTTATTTTAAATAAAAGCTAATTTTAATTATAACTTTTATTATTTTCATAAATTATTCAGGTACCTATTTTATTTAAATTTTTAGATAACCAAAACATTTTTGATAAATTATAAAAATTAAAATAGTATCTTTAATTGAATGGCAAAGAAATTCATAAACTGGGTTAAATATTATGATGAAGTTTTCAAAGCTTCTCTTATGAAGGACATACAAGATTTATTTGGAGAATTTGACCCAGAAGTGTATCAGGAAGAAATAAATAAAAAAAATTGGGATAAAAAAAGCCTACAATTATTTATTGCTTATAGAACAGAAATCACAACAAAAAAATTAGTTTATGCTACTTGGTTTTTAGCATTATCTACTATAATTTTAAGTGTAATTACAATTTTTATAAAATAAGTCCCTTATGCGACAACGATATCCAAGTCCATCACATTTTCAACTTTTCATCACCAAAACTTTTATAAACTAAATTATCGCACTATGATTAAGCAAACGAACATTGATTCGTTCTATCTCCGACAGGAGAGCTATAAATAAGAAAATGACAACAGTATTTGAAATAAATCCGCAAGAATATAATGACAAATTAGCTTTAGCATTAAAGGAAGTTAAAGAAATTGAAGCTCCACTTTGGTCTAAATTAGTTAAGTCAGGTGTTTCAAAAGAAAGACCAATTGACGAACCTGATTTCTGGTACAAAAGAACTGCATCAATCTTAAGAAATATTTACAAGATGAAAATTGTAGGTGTTGAAAGATTAAGAACAAAATATGGTTCAAAGAAAAATAGAGGATACAAACCAGAAGAATTTAGAAAAGCTTCAGGTAAAATTATTAGAACTATTCTACAACAAACTGACAAAGCTGGTTTTACTGAATTAGCTCAAGATATCAAGGGAGTTAGAAGTAAAAGACCAGGAAGACAATTAACTAAAAAAGGTAAAGATTTTTTAGAATCAATTAAGTAAAATGGGAATAAAATATAAAGGTAAAAAAGAAAAATTGACTGTTAAAGGAAGACAGACTAAGTGGGCTCCTATTTGGGCAGTTTTAAGAAAATATGGTCCAGGAAAAAGAATCCATCCTTCATCTATGACTCATCACAGAAGATCATGGAAGAGAACTAAGTTACATATTAAACCAGGAAAGAGAAGAAAATCTCATTTCGGATAATTAAAAATGACTGAATCAAAAATAGAAAAAATTGAAAGAGAATATATTATTCCATTAAGAGACAGAATTAGATCAGTTCCTAGATACAAAAGAACACCTAAAGCTGTAAAAACTGTTAAAGAATTTTTAGCAAAACACATGGGAATTAGAGACAGAGACCTAAAAAAAATTAGACTTGACAAATACTTAAACGAAGCTTTATGGTACAGGGGAATAAAAAACCCAATCCACAAAATAAAAGTTAAAGCAGTGAAAGAAGGAGATATTGTAAGAGCATACGCAGTTGATTTACCAAGTAACTTAAATTTCAAAAAGATTAGAGAAGAAAAGAAATCTCTTGAACAAGCAAAGATTGGTAAAGAAAAAACAAAAGAAATTGAAGCGCAAAAGAAAGCCGAAGAAGAAGAAATGAAAGCTGAAATGGAATCAGAAGAAGCTAAAGAAAAAGACGAAGAATTTAAAGAAAATAAAGAAGCAGTAAAAGAAGAAGGGCAAGAAGAAGCAAAAACTGCTAAAAAAGCTGTAAAGAAAACTACTAAGACTAAAAAATCTGGTGAAGAATTATCAGAAGTACAAAAGTCTGATTAAACACAATAATTCTTTTATTACTTTTAAGTAACAAAATTTATAAAGAATGAGCTCTCTAAATTTTCATGGAGATTAAATTATCTGATTTGGAAAAGTGGAAAGAAAATACTTTGATTACTGCAAAAAATATGAGATTTGATAAAAACATACTTAATTATCTAGAAAATACAAAATTAAATATATTAAATGGGGATTCTGGAAAATTATTTTATGGTTGGGCAATATACAATCCTTCAGAAAATTTTCCTATAATTGAAGTATATCAATCAAATCCCTCTAAGTATTTGCCAAAAAAATTAAAAGAAATTTGGAATCAAAGTGGGATGGATCATGAATTGTTAGGACACCATTATGGTAGAATAAAAGATAATGATGGTTTTGAGAATTATGCAAGAAAAACACAAATAAAAGTTGCAAATTTTAGAGGTAAAGATAGCAATTTATGGAAGTTGGCATCAAAAACTTTACCAATATTATTTAATTTGAAAACACAATAATTCTTTTATAGTTTAGTTGTCAATTTTGTTTATGTCTAAACACAGAACAATAAAAAAACCAGATAATTTATTTTCAAACGTTGGTGTTGATGACGCATTTAGGGAAGACTACAAAGAGATTTTTGAAACATCTAAATTTAAACGTGAATTAACAAATCCTATTTTAATTGAAAAGGCAATTACTCATGCAAAACAAGAAGAAAGAGGCTATGAAAATAAAAACACAATTGTTCTTGTTCATCCTTTTCATTTTCTAAATCATAAATTAGATTTTTCAAAATATCAAAAGAAATTAGAATTTGTTCTAAAAAATAGTTATCCTGATTTTTCTTTAGTTTTATATGAGTCATATCTAGATTATTTAGGGAAGACCGCAAAATTGGCAACACAAGGTTGTTTTGACAAAATAATTTTTTCAAAGCAAGACTCAGGTTTTCCAATAAATGAATTTGAATTAATTTATTTTAATGATAAATTTGTCTATGTAGCAGGATTATATAATGGCGGTTGCATAGGAACAACTCTAACGGAAATAACAGAAAATTCTACATCAAGGAAAATCCGGGCAATAAAAGATTTAATTTTAAATGATCCAGCAATTTCTAAAGATAAAATTAATCCAAAAAAAATTTATGACCGTTGGAGTAACAAAGCAAAAACAACAACTCTTTCAGATTTATTTGAAGACAAGTATGAAATGAATTTTTAGAATAAATTCATAATTCACTTAATTTACTTTCTAATTGGTTTATTTTATAATTAAATTGACAATCAGTTAATCTATTACAACTGTCAAAAGTGGCATTTTTCAAATCTTTGATTATCTTTTTTTCTTTTTGAAGATTGAAATAAAAATATTCACCTGGGCTCATTTTTTCATCATCTATTTTTTTCTTATATTTTCTCATTAAATCAATTGCATTCCATGAAGCCCTGAATTTAAAATGTTTATTTAAAGAAAGACTAAATTTATATTTTTGTGCTAACTTGAAAAAATAGTTTTCAATATTATAAATTTTATTTAGAATTGCATAATCTCTATTTGTTGGCCAGGGCAGTTCTGTTTCTTTTGTTGGTTTTATTTCAATTTTTCCATTTAGCCTATTAATTATTTTCATTTCAACTCCTTCTCTAACTGATTTAATTTCATTTGGTAATCAATTTGCAAAGAATCTTTTTTGAAATTATAATCTCTCAAAAGAGAATCTTGTTTAGATTTATATACAGAATCTATTTTGTGAACTTCTTTAATTTTATGGAATCTTCTTTCCTCCGTTTGACCAACATAGTCTCCAAATTTTAGACCATACCACATAAAAACCCCTAAACCAATTATTCCTCCAAATGTTTTTAGATTTTGAATAAATTCATATTTTTTCATTTCAACTCCTTCTCTAATTGGTTTAATTTCATTACATAATCTTGTTCAAGAGAATCTAATTTATTTTGAAAACTCCTTTTCAATTTTATTTTCATTATTACCTAACAACTATCAATTATAATAAACATTTCATTAATTTTTACCACATTATAGAAATATTTATATATTATTGTCCAGATAATCTAATTATGGAATTAACAGTTAAAGATAAAAAGATTCTCTATGAGCTGGAAAAAAATGCAAGAAACTCAAATTCAGAAATAGCAAAAGTAGTTGGGTTAAGTAAAGACGCTGTGGGTTACAGAATAAAACAGCTTGAAAAAAGGGGAATCATTCGAGGATATCGTGCGCTTATTGATGCAACAAAGTTAGGTTATAACTTATTCAGAATTTATTTACAATTAATTGATATTTCAGAAAAAGAATTACAAGAAATGATTGAATACCTACAACAAGATAAAAATTCTTGGTGGATAGGAAAGCTTGATGGTTCATGGGATTTTGCTTTTGCTTATTGGGCAAAGGATAATTTGAAGGTTCAGGATTTTTTATTTGAGTTCTCAAAAAGATTTAGTCGACACATAAAAAATAAATTAATTTGCCCAATCTTGAATTATAACGAATTCCCCAGAAAATATTTGACAGAATCAAAAATAATAACAAAGGGTAAAGAGAAGATAAACGAAAAAAGCATTGATGAATTAGATAAAAAAATATTAAAAGAATTATCAAAAAATGCAAGAAAGACAATTATTGAACTTGCGGGAAAATTTAAAGTTGATTCAAAAACGATAATAAATAGAATAAGAAAATTAGAAGAACAAAAAATAATTTTGGGTTACAAAGAAGATATTGATGTTTCAAAACTCGGAAGAGATTTTTATACAGTTGAAATAAATTTAAATGATTTTACAAATTTTGAACAGATAAGAAAAGAAATTCATTCTCTAAAAGAACTTAGTGCAGAATCGATTTCTATCGGAGGTTATGATATTGAATTTGATTTGGAAATAAGTTCAACACAAGAATATTATAAAATAATTGACAGACTCAAAAATAAATTTCCTGAAATTAGGGAAATAAGATATTTCAGAGTAATTGAAAATTATAAAATTGTTTATATGCCTGAAGAATAAATTTATTTTACAAATCATTAAAAACCAATTATTCTATTTTATTATATGAGCCTACACCATATACTAAAAGATTTGCAATCTCATTCAGATTCAAAGAAGGGAAAGCAATACAAAACATTCTTTAGGGAATCCTACACCGACAACAAAGACAGATTTTTAGGGGTAGCACTTCCTTTACAAAGAGAAATAGCAAAAAGACATCCAGAACTCAGTTATCAAGATTTTCAAAAGCTCTTAAATTCAGACATACATGAATACAGAATGCTTGCAGGAATTCTCCTTGTAAACCGTTACAGAGGAAACGAATTTGAGCGAGAAAAAGTTTTTGAATTCTATGTAAAAAATATGAAAAAATTCAACAATTGGGATTTAGTCGATGTTACCTGTGATAAAATTATTGGAAATTTTTTATTAAACAAAAAAAAGAAAAGAAAATTTCTATATGAATTAGTTAAGTCAAAAAACCTCTGGGAAAAAAGAATTTCAATTGTTTCAACTTTTGAATTTATTAGAAATAACGAATTTGGAGACACACTAAAACTTTCTGAAAAATTGTTAAATGATAAACACGATTTAATCCACAAAGCTGTTGGTTGGATGCTTCGTGAAGTCGGAAAAAGAGACGAAAAAGTTTTACTTGATTTTCTAAAAACAAATTATAACAAACTTCCAAGAACAACACTTCGTTATTCAATAGAAAGATTTCCTGAAGAAAAACGTAAAGAAATGTTACAAGGAATTTTCAAATGAAACAAACAAAATATTCTTCGTATCTAGAAGGCAACTTAGTAGAAGGTTGTAAACTTTGTGTAAAAGGACAAAAAATGGTTCTTTTTGTAACGGGCCTGTGTTCTCGTGGTTGTGAATTTTGCCCACTATCAAATATGCGTAAAAACATAGACAATGTTTATGCAAACGAAAGAAAAATAACAAACGAAAACTCGTTTAATGAAATAATTGAAGAAGTGAAAATTTCAGGAGCAAAAGGCTGTTCCTTAACTGGAGGCGACCCATTACTAAAATTAGAGAAAACAATAAAATTAGCAAAAAAACTAAAAGAAACTTTCACAAAAAAATTTCACATTCATATCTATGTTTCAACAAAATTAGTAACTGAAGATAAATTAGAAAAACTCTCAAAATATATTGACGAAATAAGATTTCATCCAGACTTTGATAAACCTGTTAAAGAAGAAATAAAAAAAATTGCTATTGCCAAAAAATTCTGGAACAAAAAAAATATTGGAATTGAAATTCCTTGTTTTCCAGACAAGATTGATAAAATTTTAGAATTAATTAAAGAAGCAAAAGATTATATTTCCTTCCTAAACTTAAACGAATTAGAATCAGGCGAAGTATCAGAAAAATATATGAACAAAAAATATAAAATTTCAAAGGACGGTTACACAATTTCAAATTCAATTGATGCAGGAAAATATTTAATAAAAAAAATAAATTCTTTTGCTCCAAAATTAAATATTCACCTGTGCACAGCCGAATTAAAAAATTGGCATCAATACAAAAACAGATTAAAAAATTATAAAATTCCAAAATTCACAAAAATGACAAAAGATGGAACAATAATTTATTTTGCAACAGAAGTTTCAAAAGAATTAATTTTAACTTTGAGAAAAAATGAATATTCTCTTGATAAAATAAAAAATAGAATAATTTTAAATCCAAAATTAGTCTTAAAACTAAAAGATAAATATCCAATTTATAAAATTGAAGAATATCCAACATACGAACGTGAAGAGTGCGAGGTCGAATTATTAAAATGAATCAAAGAATAGAAAAAATAAAACGAATGAAGTCTACAAAAGAATTAATTGACTTTGGAATAATTAATATTGACAAATGCAGTGGACCAACTTCATTTCAAGTTTCAGAATTTGTAAAGAAAAAATTAGGTTTAAGTAAATCTTCTCACTTTGGAACACTCGACCCAAAAGTAACAGGAGTTTTACCTGTTGCATTAGGAAGAGCATGTAAACTTGCTGGTTATTTTTTAGGTGAAGATAAAACTTACATTGGAATTATGCATTTACATGAACCAATTGAATTAGAAAAAATAAATAAAGCAATTAAAGAAAAATTCACAGGCGACATAATACAAATGCCACCAGTAAAGTCGCGTGTAAAAAGAGAAAACAGAACAAGAAAAATTTATGAATTTGAAATTTTAGAATATGAAAATCAAGACGCACTCTTTAGAGTTAAATGTGAGGGTGGAACTTATGTTAGAAAACTTTGTACAGACCTAGGAGACGAACTAGGTTGTGGAGCACATATGTTAGAACTTCGTAGAACAAATGCAGGAATCTTTTCTGAACACAACACTAATTATCCAGTTGTAAATTTATATGAATTTGAAAAAGCAATAGATGAGTACAAACTTGGAAATGAAACAAGATTAAGAAACATGTTAATTCCCGCTGAAGTAATTAGTGAACTTCATCCTTTTGTAGAAATAAAAAATGAAGTTCTAAAAAAAGTTCTTCATGGAAGTCCAATACATAAAGAAGATTTGATAGGTAAACTTCCAGACTTCAAAAAAGAAAAAATATTTTTGGCTTTTTCAAAAGATAATTTCGTTGGAGTTTTCAAAGTTGTAAATGAAGGAGATATTTTTGCTCGTTCCGAGTTTACTTTGCAACCGATAAAGTAAAATGTAATTACTCCATTCAAGTAAAAATATTTAAAGTTTAAACACTTATATCTTGCATGAAAAATAATCTTCTCTCAAAATTAAAAAAAGGACTTTTGTATTTATCAATTCCAATCCTTTCCGGGTGTGCATTAAATTCAAATTTACCCGAAGACGATTTATATTATTCAAAAAATGAAAAAACAATTTATGTTAATGAAACAAAAAAAGATACAATTTCAAAAAGAAATGATACAATATTTTATGATTTAAATTTCTATGAAAAAAATGAAGTAGACATAAAAGATTATTGGAGAACAAGATTCATTTATTCTCCGTATTCTTCTTCACTTGGGCTTGATAATGATGGAGATGGAATCCTAAATTTCAATGATCCCTGGAGAAATAAATTTGGCCCATACATAGATATGAATGATAATGGAGTAATTGATTTTGAAGATTGGCAAATTGCAGGATTTAATAATAATTTAATTAACGACTGGTGGTTTTATTTTGATTTAAACAATCCTCTGTTTTGGGATAATTATTATTGGAGTACATGGAATTACTACGTGCCAAATTATATTTATTATTTTGATTATCATGAAACCTTTAGAGAAAATAATAGAAGACAAAGAACCTTAACAACAAAAGTTCTTGAAAAAAATGAAGTCCCTAGATCAATTAGAGAAGAGAAAAAAGAATATGTTAGAAAGAGAGTTGAAACCAAAACAACAAATTACAAAAGACCCGAAAGAGTAAATACAGAAAATCAAAGAATAACAAATACAAGAACAAATCAAACTAGAAATACTAATACAAATATAATAAGACAAAATACAAGAACAAATTCCAATTCAGGCAATTCAAATTCAAATTCTAAAAGTACTCGTAGTTCTGGTTCAGAAAGGAATTCAAATTCTTCCAAGAATAATTCGGGGACTAGAAGAAGATAAGCATAATATAAATTTTAAAAAGAGTAACAAGAACAATAATTATCCATAAAAGCTGCAGTGCCATTAAAGGTTTTGATTTAATATAATAAAAATTATAAAGTTATTTTATTTGGTGTTATTATGAAAAAGCAATTAATTTTTATTTTTTTATTAACTTTATTATTGATTAATGTTAGTTTTGTTAAAGCTGAAACTAAAGTCTGGCCTTCTTCTGGTGTTCAGTATCATGATGAAATTTTGGATGAATTTAAATATAAGGAAAATGTTAAAGTTGTTGTTTATTCTAGAGAGAGAGTCTGCTAATGAAATTATTGTTTCATATGGGAATGATTTTAAAAATACGATTAATAGAAATATTTCAAATAAATTTTCCTCCTACATTTCTGAGGAAACCTTTTATCAACTATTGGAAGATGAAAGAATTGAAAAAATAAATTCAGATGATGCAAACATAACAAAATCTTCTGGAATCTCACAAATTAGTTTTAAAAAAATTTTACTAAACTATTGGTATTATTTTTTGAGTTTAATTTTGATTGGGGTTTTTATTTTTCTTTTGATTAAATCAAAAGATAAAAAATGAATATTTTTTTGGAATAAACTTTATAAAACAATTGTTGTTAACAACGTTGTATGTCAATGAAAAAATATTTTGTTTTTATTTTTGTTTTTTTGTTGATATTTAGTTTTGTTTCTGCCTCAAACGATTTTAATAAAATCAAAAGAAATTTAGATAAAGATAAACAGAAAGTTTTGAATGAGAACTTAAACAAATTTGATTTTGAAATTGTTTATGAGAAAAATTATAAAGATAGAATACTTTCTAGCAGAAAGCTAGAAAGGAGGGATATATTATGAACAAAAAAATATTTACAATATTTCTTTTAGGAATTTTATTTTTTGGTTTAGTTAGTGCTGAGTATATTTCAGAAATGAAAATTTCTCCCGAAAGTGTTCAGTATGATGAGGGGATTGTTGATTTGTTTGATTCTGGTCAGGAATGGGTTGAGGTAGGAATTTCATTTAAGGATAATTCTGGTGTTGAGTTGGTTGGGACAAAGGAAGAGAAATTAGCACAGATTAAATTAAAAGATGAATGGTTTGATATGGAGATT
>JAACWB010000046.1 GCA_009992215.1 archaeon | reverse complement strand
TACTTTTCTTTTATAGATAACAATTGGGAAGAAATTCAACTATCAAAAACGAGTGATGGAAGTTGGGAAGCACTAAAAAACAGTAACGAATATAAAATTGTAAAAAATAAACTATGAAAACACAAGCAAGTGAACAAGCGTTTGATAATATCAAGCCAAAACTAAATAAATTTCAAGATATTGTTTATAAACAAATTAAATATTTTCCTAACATTGATATTTACGAAATATCAAGGACAACAGGACTTCCTGAAAAGACAATTAGCGGACGTTTGACTGAGCTTCAAGATAAAGCAATGATTAGAGTTACTTGCAAAAAAGATGGTCTTAGCTGCTTTGTAATTAACAAACCTAACTACTTTGATGTACAGTTAAGAAAAGTTGAAAAGTTTAAGTCTAAAATGGCTCAATTAGAGAAAAACTATCCTGAATTATTGAGTGAGTATATTAATAAAAAAACTAAAAATATTTAAAAATGATAGTTGTAAGTCTATTTAATGGTATGAATACAGGTCGGCAGGCTTTAGAAAATTGTGGTTTCATAATTGAGAAATACTATTCAAGTGAGATAAAGCCGTATGCAATAGAATTGACACAACATCATTTTCCTGATACCATACAGGTTGGAGATGTTACCAAATGGAAAAATTGGGATATTGATTGGAGTAAAGTGGATTTAATATTGAGTGGAAGTCCTTGCCAAGACTTAAGTATTGCAGGTAAAAGAGCTGGAATAAATGGTAGTAGAAGTAGTTTATTTTTTGTGTTTGTTGAAATTTTAGAACACGTTAAAAGTTTAAACCCTGATGTACTATTTTTACAAGAAAATGTAGGAAGTGCTAATGTAAAAGATGTTGGAATTATGAGTAGGGCTTTGGGTGTTTACCCTGTGAGAATGAATAGTAGTTTGGTAACTGCACAATTAAGGGATAGATATTACTGGACAAACATAAGAACTAAGCAAACAATGTTTGATTTAGTTGTTGATATACCTGAACCAAAGGACAAAAAAATACTTCTACAGGATATTTTAATAAGTGGAATAGCCACAGCTAATAAACACACTTGTTTAAATACTGGAAGTGGTAGTACTGAAAAATCATCGCAAAGATATTTAAAACACAGAAACGATACGACAGGAATGTTAACATTGATTGATGAAAATGGTTTATTTAGAACTGTAAACAAAATAGAAATGTGTAGATTACAAGGGTTTTCTGATGATTATTGTGATATATTGACAATAAATAAAGCCGGGAGTTTATTAGGTGATGGATGGACTCTTCCAATTATAGAACATATATTTTCATATA
>JAACWB010000044.1 GCA_009992215.1 archaeon | reverse complement strand
AACTCATGATACTATTGCAGGGTCTATTATTGTTGCTCATTTTGTTGCGATGTTTTTACTAGCATCGAGAAATCACAAAAAGTTGTCATTATTTATGATAACCGTTCATCCCCCTCATCATGTACCACCTTTGCTGATTAGCACAGTTATTTCTTTTTTTCTTTGTATTCATACAACAATATCAGTCATTATACTATTTTGTTTACGGTCGGTTCAACGACCAAATAAATATATCAGACTTGTTCAGTAAACTGACTAGCAACAGGCAAAAGCAAGTCTTTGTATGACACTGCTCATATGTACGTTCACGGTTCTATATTTGTGTCATTTGAATTTAGACTAACCTCTGCTATTCAGTTTACTGCGTCGACAATAGTAGCAGTTTTGTCTATAACGGTATTAGTATCATCTACATCAGACAATGTATTTTCTGCCCTAAAAACAAGATATATCTCAAATCATGTTATATCTACACGAGGGTAGTCAAGCTTTCAGGTTATAGGATCTGTTATTTTATTTTCTCAATAATCCCTAAAAATGAATTTGTACGTGTCATTTCATCCTCTTTTTATTGTGAATATTTTTTTATTTTCGCAAGACATATTTGTTCTTTTAGTATAAATTTTCTGTTGAAAAATAACATAATTATATTATTTTCTATTATATCACACACAAATACAAGTTTCAAGAACAAAAATCATATATTTCTTTTGTTCACAATACACAATAGTGTGACAACGTATGTATTAGATTTTTTTCTTCTTTATTTTCTATTTTGAATATGTTTTTTGGTACTTTTCAGTATTTATTCCGATTTTTCCTGTAGCCAACTATACGTCAAAAATTATCAAAAAAAAGTTCTATATTCATTTTACTTTTTTTAATAAAAATTATTTAATAATTTTATTTATTTTTTTCTCAATTTCTATTATTATAGAATTTATTACTGCAACCTTTTCTTCAAGTAGTATTTTTTGTTTTTTTAGATCTATTATTTCTTGTATAACTTCGTCAGAATATTTAGAAGTTTCCATTTCTGCAACATCCTCTTTTGCAAGTTCTTTTGCTTTGTGTTCTTTTGTTTCGGTTTCTGCAACAATTTTTCAATCCTGAAAAACTATTTTTCATTCAATGTTTGTTCAAATTTCTTTTGCTCAAGCTAATTTTATTTTTTCGCTAGATATTCAAACTATTTTATCATTTTTTATGTATACGTATTTCATTTTTTATATTTTTATTGTTAAATTGTGTCTTTATATATATTTATTATGTTTGTTGTTCAAACAGATCATGCTGTTCAGTTGTTACCATTGATTGGTGGTGTAGGTCAAGACGTATTAACTCACTTCAAACCTCACAAACCTCAAGATCATCAAGTTTGTGTCACTGTATAAGGTATGGTTGTATTTATTGCTGTATATATCAAA
>JAACWB010000045.1 GCA_009992215.1 archaeon | reverse complement strand
GATACTTGGGTTGTAAAAGGTGATGAAATGGGTGGTGAACTTACTTTTGGAGCTTTTCCAATAACTCGAAGTGATGGTGAATTATTAGCTAATAAAGTGTTTTCTGTTAATGCAAATGGTAATATTGGATTATATGATATTACTATATTTTCTCCCCCTTATATTGATGAAACTGTTATTAATTTTTTTTCCCCTAGTCAAGTTTTAACTGACTGGCATTTAAATGGTGATTTCTTTACATTAAACACTACCATTAAGATAAATGGAGTTACAATATTTACTACTTATTTAAGTTCTAAATTAATGTTGTTAACCTTCACTACAAATGAAAATATAGGCAGTTATGATATAGAAATAAATAACGGAATTTTAAAAATATATCACAGTTTTATTCGTGTAATAACTGGGACTGCATATCCTGTGGTACAAGCTGATTGGATTACTATTAATAATTTAAGTGCTAATGTTGATGGTGGATTAGATATAATAAATACTACTTCCCACCTTTATCTCAATAATAATGTTCTAGGTGAAGCTCAATTAAATAGAGTCTTTAATTATTTAATAGATTGGGAATATTCTTGGCAATATGAATCTGATTCATTATATCCTCTTGGTCACCCTTCTGGTTTAGTTTCAATGGCTGCACTTAGAACTATATCTGGCAATGTAACGATATTTCAACAACTTTTTGATAGTACCTCTGGTGATAAATGTTATGAATCACCTGCGTATACACCATATGCCATAACTCCTATATTTGGCAGGTATGCAGATACTTATAAAGTAAGGTGGTTAGCGGGTGTCTTATATTTTTATGTAAATAATACAATAAATCGTACTGCTGCAATAGCTTTAACAGAAAATATGTATTTAACCTTTACTCTTGGTTCAATGAATCTAAGAAATATAATTTATACAGAACTATAATATGAAAAAGTTAGCGATAGAATACTTGATAAAAAAGATGGGTTTGCAAACTCTATTTAATACTTTAACAGACAGAGATTTTAGTCAATTCAGTTGGTTAAATGAGAGAGAACCAATTTATAATAATAAAGGAGAAAGGATTTCTAAGTCTTATTATTATAAAAATGAAAAGGAAACAATACGAATTGAATATTTTAAGATTTTTAAAGATTATGTGTTTGAAGGAATAACTTATCCAAATACATTTATTGGAGTAAATAAGAACATCATATGGCTTTATTGGGATGGCACTGATAGCCCATACCAAAAAACTAAAGACACTTTTATGTTCACTCTAAAGCCTATTTATACTAATGGAGTTATAGCTGGTTTTACATCTATAAGAGGAGAGCAGATATTAAGTGAAGAAAGAAGACAAGTAGTAAATAGATTAATTTTTGAGGCAAAAACATCTAATATTCAAACTATTTCTAATAATTATGACACCCTTTTTGATCATCTAAATAGTGGTATAAACTCTT
>JAACWB010000043.1 GCA_009992215.1 archaeon | reverse complement strand
CGTGATTATAACACAAAATTTATTTTGTGCAAATTAATCAATTAATCCCTCCTCTTTTAATTCTTCTAGAGCAGCAGTCATAGCTAATGGAAACATAATTGTCACATCTCCAATCACTGTTGAAATATCGCTTTCATCTTTAACTTTACCCCAAGACTTTGCTTCATCAGTAGTTGCTCCACTCATTGATCCAGAACTTTTATGAGCTGTCGTCATATAAACTGCATATTCTGCTCCACCATTAAGTAAAGTTGCAAGAATTGCATGATGTTTTGAAATAGAACCGCCTAGAGCAATCACTCCTTTTTTGTCATCAAAACTTGTACCAAGTAAAATATTACCAAAATCCTTAACTACATCAACAACAAAATCCTTGTGTTTTTGTTGAAAAAGATATAAATGAAAACCAATTCCAGCATCAGTAATTGCAGGACAATAAATCGGAACATCATTTTTTGCTGCTTGGTATAAAATAGAATTTTCATCTTCCAAAAATAAACCTAATTCCCTCAAAAGTTCAGAAACAGCCCAATTCTTTTTTTTCAAATAACATTTTTCTAAATGAAAATTAATCCAATCTTCAAATTTCATATATCCTTCAGTATTAATCATTAAATTCCCAACTCTGTTAATTCCTTTCTCATGAAGTTCAACATCATCCGCCTCAAAAGAACCAATCTGAAACTCTTCTCCAATTGATTTCATAATATCCTCTTCAATTGAACCAGCAGTTGTGACTAAAAAATCTGGAATTTTGTAAGAAATCAATTGAGCAAAAAATCCACGTAAACCGGAAGTCACCATGTTTGAAGTAAATGTCAAAAAGATTTTCGCATTGTCCTTTTTCATTTTAACAATAACCTCTTTTGCTTTTGCTAACTCCACACTTTGAAACCCAACTTGACCTAGAGAATCAACTAATTCAGAAACCTTAATTCCTTGATGCCACTTAAAATCTTTTACTTTAACCATCTTAAACAATATTAATAGAACAATTTAATTTAAGAAAGTTCTGACTAACTAATACCTTGGAATAGGAATTGCTAAATCAAATACTTTTCTCATATTTAGAAAAAATCAATCTATTTTTTAAAACCTTTCTTTTCCATACCCTCAACATTAATTCAATAAAATTTCTTCGTAATTAGGGCGGGCATTCCAGAAAGGGCGAGAATCAGTTGAATTCAATTAATGTGAAACCGAATTCACACTGTTCGAGTTGGGTGCCTGAAATATTATAACTAAGAAATTTTAACAAAAACATAATACATTTCCCACAATAATCTTTTTAAAAAACAATTTCTTGTTTCCCTTATGAAAAAACTAATAAAAATTTTCTTAGGACTAATCCTTCTTGGAGCTGGAGTTTATTTCACTTATCCTGGAATGTCTCTTGCAAGCTGGGGAAGAGCAGCAGTAGAATTAATGAAAGGTGGAATCACAATTCTAGTTTTCTTAATCGGATTAATGCTTGTTGTAATTGGAT
>JAACWB010000004.1 GCA_009992215.1 archaeon | reverse complement strand
ATTATACCTTCAAACAAAAAGATTCAAGAAAAAGAAAAAATTAAAACTAAAAAAGAAAGTAAAAAAAATTTCTAAGATTTAACTTAACAAACATATTCGTCCTTTTTCATATAAAGTTTATTTTCCTAAATATTTCATGAAAAGGTTGTTATTCTTAATTATCGCGGTTTTGGCAATCGTTGGTTTAGTAACAGTTTTTTCAACATTCAAGGCAGGCAACTTAACAGGAAAAATAATTTCTGAAACAGATTCCCTAAAAGAAACATTAAACAACACAATTCCTGTTCCAAGTCTACCAATTTCAAATACACAAGATGTAACAGCAGATTACAAAATAAATATTATAAATTTCGCTTTTATTCCAACAAATTTAGAAATTAAAGTTGGAGAAAGTATTCTTTGGGAAAATAAGGATTCCTCAAAACATACTGTAACTTCAACAATTGGAAATGAATTAGACTCTAGCGAATTATTAAAGGGAGAAACTTATTTTCATAAATTTGACAAAGTTGGAACATATGAATATTACTGTTCTATTCATCCTTACATGAAAGGAAAAATAACTGTAACAAAATGAAACCATTCTTGATTGGATTTATTGCTCTTGGAATTTTATTAGTTGGATTTTTGGCAATCTTTCAACCATTAAATACACCTACAACAGGAAAAGTGATTGTTGGATTAAAAGAAAATATTAGTTATACAATAGAAATAAATGAAAATGGTTTTTACCCATATTTAATTTACACAAAATTAGGAGACAAAATAATTTTCATAAATAAAAGTCCGTATCCGCAAACAGTAACTTCTGAAACAATTGGTTCAGGATTAATAATGCCTGAGGAAAATTACACAATTATAATAACACAAAATAAAACAATAAATTATTTTTCTCTAATCAATGAAAGTTTCAAAGGCGAAATAATTGTTTTGGATTAAGTAAAATTATAAAAAGGTTATTTCTTAAATAAAATAATGAAGATATACAAACAAGAAATAGATAAATCTTGTGGAGTGGCTTGCATTAGAAGTGTATTAAATCATTATGGAAATAATTATTCTGAAAAAGACCTTTGGGGAAAGAACGAACCTTTTGGGGAAGGAGAGAATATGCTTAATCCAATTTTAAGTTTGGGTGTTCTTGCTCTTAAATTTAATATGGATGTTGAATATATTGGATATAATCCGATAATTGCAAATGGGAATAAATATGATAATCTAAAAGAATCTCTGGAAGATAAATATAAATCTTATTTTAGTTTTGGCAAGTACTATGTAGATAAGGCAATTGAATTTCTAAATCTAGGGGGAAAATTAACAATTGAAATATTAACTTTGGATAAAATTAAAAAAATAATTAATGAAAATGAATTCGTAATAGTTGAGATAAAACCGGCCTTTCTTAATAAAAATAGTAGAATAAGTATTGGTATGAACCACAAGGTAATAATTACAGGTTACACAGACAAGGGTTTCAAAATTTTAAATCCAAGCGACGAAAAAGAATATGAGTGGGATTTTGACACCTTTCTTTTAGCTTTCTATGCGGCAGTTCCAGAAATGTTAATAATCAAACCAAAAAACTAAAACTCCATAAAATCTAAATTTTTTTTCATTTCTTCGTTAATAAAATAAGTGTGCTTACGTCCGTGATATGTTAAATAAAGTTTTGACTTCGCACGGCTAATTGCAACATAAAATAAACGTCTCTCCTCTTCCTCTTTGTCATATTCATACATTTTAACAATTTCCATTACAGGATGTTCACTTGAACGACAGGGAAAATTCTTTTGTGTACAACCAATAACATAAACTTCTTTTGCCTCAAGTCCTTTTATTGAATGAATTGTAGAGAGAACAACTTCGTTTTCTTTGGGAGTAATTTCTCGCGAGTCATCAGTTTTCAAAATATGCGGAATTTTTTTTCTTTTCAAAAGATGAGAAAAATCAATTAATTGCCTGTTAGTTCTAGCCAAAACAAAAATTTCATTTTTCGGACTTTCACTAATCAATATTTTTTTACTAACAAAATCATGTTCAACTTCTTCAGAACTAAATTTACAAAGTTTCATGTGTTTTTCTTCTGTGAAATTATGTTCTAGGTCAGTCACTTTCATATTTTTTATCGACTGATTCATAAATTCAATTATATCTTTATTACTTCGATAATTTTTCTTTAACGTAATTACTTCAACAGCTTCTTTTGACAAATCCAAAATAAAATTAACATTTGAACCACGCCAGCCAAAAATTGCTTGCCTAGGATCTCCAACACAAAATAAATTTTTTGGACTAAGAAGTTCTAAAAGTTCAACTTGACTTGAATTCACATCTTGATATTCATCTACTAGGACATGTTCAAAATGAGGAATATATTTTTTATTCAACTTAAAAAAATTAAGTGTGTCGTTTATTTGATCCATATAAGTTCTAAGTCCTTGACTAATCATGTGTTTATCTAAAAATTTAACAACTCCATAAATCATCTTTGCATTATCAAAATCTTTTCCATTAAGACCACTAGAAAAATCATCTAAATTTTTCCTCGTAGACTTGTAATATTCCAAAACTGAAAAACAATCATTAACAAACATCGCTTGAAGTTGATATTGTGTCTTGTTTTTTCTTTGCAGAATTGGAAAATATTTATTAATCGCATCTTCAAATGTGATTCCCAAATTTTCAAGCGAACGTAAAACGGCAAGCATTTTATCTTGATAACTCGCAACCCTAATTTTCCTTCCATAGATTCTTCCCCCATTTTTCAAAAGAATTTTTTCTGAAAAAGAATTAAATGTTTCAACAACTGCCCTCACTCCTAATTTTTTTAATCTTTCCTCCATTTCATTTTTTGCTTTTCTTGTAAAAGTAATTGCAAGAATTTCATCCCCTCTAACCTTGTTTAACTTATTCAAAAATTCAATTCTCTTTGTAAGAACAGTCGTTTTTCCAGTTCCCGCCCCAGCAACACATAAAATTTTTTCCTTCTTTGAAACAACAGCTTTTTTTTGTTCCATATTGAGTCCATGTAAAAAGTCAGATAACTCACGAAAAGCCCTAACTTCACTTTCACTAATCTTAGTTTCTTTTTCTTCATATTTACCATCAATTTGATTTTCATGCAATTTTGGTTCAATTAATTCCTTTTGTCCAAGAATTGAAATTGACATAATTTTTATGAATTTATTAAACATGGAAGAAGACAAATTAATTAGTCCCTTATTTATCAAACTCTCAATCATTCCCTGAATTTTTTCTTCCGGGATTTCTTTTAATATTCCAAAATTATGTAGTTCATATAATTTATTTTTTTCAATTGAAGGATTATCAAGATTTCCAACTAAAAAATCAACCAAAAGTTTTTTTCCAAGCGGAAACGGAATTTCATTCAAACTCTTCAAGACAAATAAGTAATCCTTTGTATCATCTCTTTTATATTCGGGAATGTCAATCATAAAAGAAGAATTTTAACTTTCTTAAAAAAGATATACCATTACTGAGAAGTGGTTTTACTTAAATGGATAGAATTGTTTGTTTCCCCACTCTTGAATTTCAAAATCAAATTTTTTATATTCATATCCTTTTTCAGTGTAAACAACAACTTTTCCGTATGGAGCTGGAATTTTTAATACTTCTTCAATAAATTCACGACCAGAACAAATTTGCTGTTTTGCTTTTGGTTTTGCTTGCCATCTCCCCTTAAGTTCAATTGGAATTCCATATCCAAAATTATAAATCACAATTAAATCACAAAGAGGTTTCCAATCAAATCTATCATTTCCTTTTTGCCAAAGCCCATCTTTCATAATCCATTGAATATCTTTTTTATCTTCATTTAAGAATTCCAAATGAAAAACTAAATTTTCTAAATATTGATCGTGGTCATTTTTTGTTGCATTTAATTTTATTACCATTTTTCTCAGTATGCATAAACTAAATTAATCAACAATAAAAATCCCCCATTTTATTCATTCTTTTACTTGGGAATTATTCTTTAAGAAGATTTTTGTTCTCAAATGATTTTATTCTTTGGATGAAGAGAGTGTGAATCATCTTCATCCTTGAATAGGCTATGGAATTTTTGTTCTCTAAATTGAATAGTTCCCCTACTGTGACTTTTTCATCCCCTTCCATATTAAATGTAATCAACTTCAAAATTGAATTCAATGTTAAATTACAATATTATTAACGATTAATTTTTAATATAATAGAATGCGAATATGTTTATTATTTATTGTATCTTGTAACTGTTTCACCTGACATTTGCTATTGAGTAAACTTTATTTTCCAATTTTGAAATAACCAATCTTTCACTCAACTCAAGATTATATGGTTTTCTTCTGTAATAATTCATTTTTTCAAAATATTGCATAACACAAGAAGCATATAATTTTTCCTGATATTCACTTGACAAGTCTCTAAACCAAAAATTAATCAGCGCTTTAACACCTTTTAGTGATTCAATCCCCCTTGACATTTTAAAATAAAGTCAAATAATTATTTAAATTCTTATATTCTTTTCTATCTATGAGACACTTATCAAACAAAGAAATAAAATCTTTAATTGAATTAATCCCGAAGTCTTACAGCTTGGACAAAAGGGACGAAATTGTAGAAAAAGATAGAATTATTTATAGAAATTCTGAAAAATTGTTTATCATACTTGAAAAAAATAAAAAAGAAATAACAAAAGTAATTCCACATTTGAAAAATTTAGTTGAAGAAGGATTCAAGTCAGTTTATGTAGATCATGGTGCAATACCCTTCATAATAAAAGGTGCAGATTTAATGCGACCGGGAATTCAAAAAATTGAAGACTTTTCTAAAGATGAAATAATTTTAATTAAAGATGAAGAACATAAAAAAACAATTGCTGTTGGAAGGGCACTTTTTTCTTCAGAAGAAATGACCGAACAGAAAAAAGGGATTTCAGTTAAAGTCTTGCATTTTTTAGGGGACGAATTTTATTAATCAAATATAAAAACGTCTTCAATCTTTTTTGCACGTAAAACCTTGGAAATCTTTTGTGCTAATTCTAAAGAAGGATTATATCTTCCTTGCTCCAAAGAAATAATTGTTTGTCTTGAAACTTCAACAGCATCAGCTAAATCTTGTTGAGTCAATTTTAATTTTTTTCTAAGTTCAGTTATTTTTGTTTGCATTTGTGATTAGTTTTTTCTTTCAATAATTTTGTAACTAATAAAATAAATAAAAACAAGTCCTGAAATCAAATTTGCTAGAAACAATCTATATGGAATAACAATAGGTTTAATCCCATCAATAATCATAATAAAAAAAGCAATAATAATCAAAGATAAAAATGTAATTTTACTAGCCTTCATCCCGATATATTGCACTCTTTCATCAACAATCTTTTTAGTTTTCCTATTAGAATTAATTATAACAATTGCAATCATCAAAAATCCAACAAAAATTAGCCAAGATCCAAGCGACCAAGAAGGTTCTAAAAAATCTTTTCCAATTCCCTTGTTTTCAAAAAACAAACCAAATACAATAAAAATTAGTGCAAAAACAATTCTATAAATTTTAAACAATTTTTCTTTTTTCATTTTAATCTTTTCTATCTAAAATAATATTTGAAATCGCTTTTATTACAACTCCGACAATTAAAGCTCCAGCAATAAACGGATTAACATAAATTCTTCCTTCAATTGAGTTTGTAATTATGTCATACAATAAGCCCAAAACTAAAACAATTAAAATTCCCCAAAGAGCATTTCTCTCAGCAATTGCTTCATGAACCCTATCTCTTTCATCCATTTTTAATTTTCTCATAATATCAATTGCATCAACAACCAAAATAAATGCCCAAACAGAAATAAAAATTGTTCTCGATTTTGTTGAGGTAACAAATAAATTAAAGACAAATATCGGTAATAAAAAACAAGCTATGTAAACCCAGCCTTGCCAAGTCTTTGGTCGAATTCCCCATCCGCCATATTTTCTTCTTTGAAACCATTCAGCTTTTCCTATCATGTAAATGTAATATATTTTTTACTTTTTAAATCTTTCTAAAATGTAAGAAATATGTTACATTATCTCTTCCACCAAGTTCCATCATCTTCTTCGTTATGAAAGTCTCCAAACAAATCAGCAACAGATGGTTTTTCTTCTCGGTAATAAATTTCATTCATGGTATCAATTAAAGCTTTTCTTTTAGCACTAACAGAATTAAATTTTTGGTTCAAATATTCACTACATCTTTCAAAATAAAAATTAAATTCTTTATCTGTTGGTTTTTCCTTATGAAAATAATCACTAACAACCTCTAAAAATTCTTTTTCTAATCCGAATTTTATTGAACCTTCAATACAAGAATCTCTTTCGGTTTCATTACTAAAAAAATATCTCTCCGCTCCCTCAAGTTCTCCCATCGTTTACCTAAAGAAACAATCTTTTTATATATTTATAGTCCAAAGTCATCAATAAAATTAATGATTATGGAGTATTTTTCCAAAAATCTAAATCCCCTATCAGTTAAAGTCACAAATGTTTTTCCCTTTTTGTCCTGAATTTCTTTGATAAAATTTTTCTCAATTAATTCAAGATAATATTCATTAAATCTTTGGCTCGATAAATTTGAATACCTCAAAAGAGGCGTTCTTTTTATTGAATTATTTTTTTGTTTTATTATTGTTAGAATGTCTTTTATTACTTCCAACCTTTCTCTCTTTTTCATTTTTGTTTTCCTTAATTGAATTTGAAAAGTGCAACCAAACTCTATCTAGTAAGATTACAAAAAAGCACATAGTAATTAGGTAAATTGCAGTCCCTAGTTGTGGAAAAGCAATAACAAAGAATTCCAAAAGTTGAATTATTATCCAATGTCCAAAAATCATTGCGTAAGTTGCAATAATCCAAGGATTTTGCTTTTTGTGAAATATAGTTTTACGATAAAGAATCATCAAAAACAGTGCAGTAACAAAAGCAACTACTTGAAAAATTATAAAAAAGTAAGGCAATTTTTGAAAATAACTAACTATTATTATAAGTAGAGCAAGTCCATGTATAAAGTAAGGACTAGATACAAAAGTTTTGTCTAATTTTTTCCAAAGAATTGTCAAAAGTAAATAAATAAACATTGCTGTTCCAGCATAAATACTAAGTAAAGCAAATCCCTTAAGTAAAATTGTTTGCCAATTAGGTAAAAATGCAATCATGCCTTGTCTAAAAAATGGTTTAAACCAATTCAAGACTAATCTAGAAAAATACGTAAGCCCAAAAAATAAAAAAACATATCTAAAATATTTAACCCCTTTGTGACTACTCAATTCATAAATTTCCTTTGTCTTAAAATAAATAATAAAACAAGCCATAATTACAACTAATGAAAAGATAGATTCTATTACAGGGTCAACTCCAATTGGTCCAAATGGTCTCATTTTAGTATAACATAATAGTGGTTTATTTAGTTTTTTAAAAATGTGGACTAAAAGTGCACATTTCTGTTTCTCTTTGTTTATAAAATATTTTTTTAATAATTAAGTATGGAAAAAAGAAACGAGGTTTTGTTAAAAATTAATAACGTATGGAAAAAATACGACATGGGTAAAGCAGGACCACTTGTTGTCCTAAAAGAAATAAATTTAGAAGTAAAAGAAGGAGAATTTGTTGCAATAGTTGGTCCTTCTGGTTCTGGAAAAAGTACAATGATGAATTTGGTTGGGGCACTAGACGTTCCTTCCTTTGGAGATATTTTTCTAAAAAATAAAAATATTTCTGAAATGACCGAATCAGAATTGTCCCAGCTTCGTGGAGAATCAATCGGATTTATTTTTCAAAAATTTAATTTAATTCCAACTCTAAGTGCTCTAGAAAATGTAATGCTTCCACTAGAATTTATTGACAAAAATGAAAAATCAGCAAGAGAAAAAGCAGAAAAATTACTCGACATGCTAGGATTAAAAGAAAGAATGCACCACAAACCAAATGAACTAAGTGGTGGACAACAACAAAGAGTTGCAATTGCAAGAAGTCTCTCAAACAATCCTGAAATAATTTTGGCTGATGAGCCAACTGGAAACCTAGACACAAAAACAGGAGCATTCATAATGGATTTTTTGGCTGAATTAAACAAAAAAGAAAAGAAAACAATAATTCTAATTACACACGATTTAGAGTTAATGCATTATGCTTCAAGAGTAATTAATTTACGTGATGGCATGATTGAAAATGAAATCAAACTGAACAATAAAAATAGAAAGGAGGTATTAAATAAAAAATGAAAAAAGTTTTTGTCAGCATTTTGGTTTTTGTTTTGACAATGAATTTTATTTTGGCAGCAACATATGAAGAAACTTTTTCAACGTACAAAGATATTGACAGTTCAAGTTTACAAGTAGAGGCTCTAAAATATGAACCTTATCCTGTAAACCCTGGAGAATATTTTAATTTGTGGATTTCAGTTACAAAAACTGGAAGTGAAGTAAAAGGAGCAACTTTTGAACTCGCTCCAACATATCCTTTTAGTTTAGATTCAAATGAGAATGCAATTAGAGAATATTCTTCTATCATGGGAGAATCAGTTTTACTAGAATACAAAGTAAGGGTAGATTCTGATGCAGTAGAAGGAGATAACTCAATTGAATTAAAATATAAACTTGACGGATCAAGTTCTTGGGTTTCAAAAGAATTTCAAATTTATGTTAGCAATGCACAAACAAAATTTGACGGAGTAATTCAAGATATTGAAGGAAATTCAATTTCTTTAGCTCTTGCAAACACAGGTAAAAATATTGCTAACTCAGTAATTGTAAAATTACCTGAACAAGAAAATTTTGCTTCTGTTGGTACTTCAGGTCAAATGGTTGGAAACTTAGAAAACGGAGATTACACAATAGTTTCATTTGAAATTAAATCATTAAAGAAAGGAACAAATAACATTATTTTTCAAATTGATTACACAGATGAAATTGATGAAAGAAGAAGTGTATATTTAGAAATTCCATTGGATTTAAGCAGTGGAATAACAATACCAACTGAACTTCCCGCAGATTTTCCAAAACAAGGAATGCAAAATAAATCTACTTCAAGTGGATACACAACTTATATTTGGATTGGGCTTGTCTTGTTAGTTTCATTTGTTTTATACAAAAATCGAAAAAAACTCAAAGAACACCTCTCAAAAAAGAAAAAAATAATTGAAACTCCAGACTGGGTAAAAAATTCAAAGAAAAAATAATTTAGTTTTGTCCCAATTTATTTTCTAGGGACATTCATAATCAAAAAATAAAATGAAAATAAAAAAATCAGTACAACTAGCAGGGAATATGTTAACACACTCTAAACTTAGAAGTTGGTTAACAATAATTGGAATTATAATTGGTATAGCTTCAGTAATCGCAATAATTGGAATGAGCCAAGGAGCTCAAAAAAATCTAGAAGATCAATTATCTGGGTTGGGAGCAGATATTGTAACAATAACTCCTGGGTTTTCAAAAGCAACAGGATTTAGAATGCCCCGTCCAGATGAAATGGGTGGAGCTTCAACAACAAGTGATCAAGATCCACTCACAAATAAAGATGTAATTGTTCTAAAATCAATTTCTAATGTCAAGTACGTCATGGGTTCGATTTCTCAAAGTTTAGAATTAAAATACGACGGCGACACAATCGATAAACAAGTAACGGGTGTAGAAACCGATACTTGGAAAGAAATAACAACTGAAGAACTTTCTGAAGGTAGATTTCTAACAAAAGGAGATTCGTATTCGGTTGTACTTGGAGAAAGAGTTGCAGAGGAAACTTTTGAAGGAGTTGAAATAAATAGAAAAATACAAATTGAAGGAAAATCTTTCAAGGTTGTAGGAATTTTAGCAAACTCAAATTCAATTTATATTCCAATTGAAGTTGCAAGAAATTTAATGGATGATTTTGAATTAAAAGAATACAGTTCAATTTCTGTTAAATTAGAAAATTCAGAAGATAGTGAATTATTTGACACAACTTTAACTGAAATTAAAGAGAAACTTATGATGCATAGGGGAATACTAAAGGAGGAAGACAGGGATTTTACTATTAGTGACATGAAATCAATGCAAGAAACAATGTCTGAAACTATGGGTACCATGTCTTTTTTCCTTGGTGCAATTGCCGCAATTTCTCTTTTAGTCGGGGCAATAGGAATTGCTAACACAATGTTTACTTCAGTACTAGAGAAAACAAAAGAGATTGGAATAATGAAAGCAATAGGTGCAAAAAATAAAGACATAATGAAAATATTTTTAATTAATTCTGGAATGATTGGTTTTGTTGGAGGAATCGGCGGAGCAATTTTGGGGTATTTTTTATCGTCCGCACTTTCTTCTTACACTTCAAGTAGTGCAGGAGGGATGGCATCAAGAATGTTTGGGAGTAGTTCAATTAGTTTAGGTTTGGTATTAACAATGCTTATTTTCTCAATTTTAATTGGAATGATTGCCGGAGCAATTCCCGCATACAGAGCATCAAAATTAAAACCAGTTGACGCACTTCGTTACGAATAGACGTTAAAATTATATACCAAATTCTCAATAAAGAAATATGATTAAATTAAATTCTGAACAAATTCGTGCTTCAAATATTCTCTCGGGAAATTTACTCATAATAGCAAGTGCTGGAACAGGAAAAACAACGACAATTGTAGAAAGGTACAAAAATTTGCTAAAAAGCGGAATTTTCCCAGAAGAAATAATGATGACTACTTTTACAAATAAGGCCGCAAAAGATATGATAAACAAAATAGAAAGAAGAGATTTACCAATTTCACCCTATATTGGAACTATGCACTCTTTATTTTTAAAAATTTTAAGAGAACACAAAACTGAAGCATTTCAAGGAAAAGAATATACAATAATAACAGACACAGGTGAACAAAAAAAAATAATTCGTGAAATCTTAGAAAAAGAAGGACTAAGTAAAAGAGCAGATGCCGTTAGTTATTTTCTTCGTTGGATAGGAAAGTTCAAAAACAGAGGAATTCTCTCAGAAAATTTAAGTTGGGAAGGAGGAATTGACGAAGTAAAAGAAACTGGGGAAATTACAGAATTACTAGATGATGAATTAATTTATGTTGATCCAGCTTGGAGAAAACAAGTAAACAAAATTTACAAAAAATATCAAGAATATTTACAAGAAAATAATTTACTTGATTTTGATGAAATATTAATTTTAACATATAAATTATTTGAAGACAACCCTAAAATTCTAATGAAATATAAAAATCAATTCAAATCAATAATGATTGATGAGGCACAGGACCTAAATGTTGTACAAGTAAAAATTTTAGAGCAAATAAAAAATAACAACTTATGCTTGATTGGAGATGATTGCCAAAATATTTATGAATGGCGAGGCTCATCAAATGATTTGGTTTTCAAATTCCAAGAATCAGAAGAAAAAATTTACTTGAGTGAAAACTATCGTTCAACAAAAGAAATCATTTCAGCCGTGAATAAAATAATTGGTGGGATGGAAAATAAAATTGATAAGAAATTAGTTTCAACAAGAGATTCACTTCAGAATATCAACATAAGAGGATTTAGAAATTTCAATGATGAATTAGATTTTGTCGTTGAGAATGTTAAAGAATTATTAGATTCAAACGAAAGCCCAGAAGAAATTGTTGTTTTGTTTAGGACAAACATGATTGGTAAAAGTGTCGAGCGTGAATTTAGGCGTAATGAAATTCCTTGCCATTTGGCAAAATCAATAGATTTTTTTGACCGTGAAGAAATAAAAGATTGTTTGGCATTTTTGAAATTAAAAGTAAATGAAAATTCAAAATTGGATTTCTTAAGAATTATTGATTTAGTAAAAGGAATTGGAAAAACAAAAATTGAAAAAATAATTGAATTAAAAAAAACAAAAAAAATTTCTTATCTCCAAGTATTAAGAGAAATAGGGGAATTAAATTTTACTGACAACATTAACTTTGAAGTTAATTCATTAATTTCTTCTTTTGGAAAAGAAAATCCTCTGAATTCTTTCTTGTACGATTTTGGTTATGTTGCTTATTTGGAAGAAAAATACGAAAAAGAACCAAGAAAGCTTGAAGATAAAATTGAAAATATCCATGTATTGTTTGATCTTTTTGAAAAACATAAAGAAGACATAGTAGAATTTTTAGATTCATTAATTGACATAGAAAAAAAAGAAAAGACAACAGACAAAGTAACTCTTTCAACAATTCACGGGGCAAAAGGACTTGAATGGAAAAATGTTTTTTTAATTTCTTGTAATGAGACAATCTTGCCTTTTTACAAAGATGAATTAACAAAAGCAAAAAGAGACAGTGAATTAAGATTATTTTATGTTGCAATTAGTCGTGCAAAGGATAATTTATTCATAACTTATTCAAGATTTCAAGGATACAAATATACAAATCCTTCACAATTTTTGGATTTACTTTATGACCCAGATTGGTAATTAAATTTTTCTTGAATCATAAGCCCAATGAAGAAGAGCTTGTCGTTGCCTTGGCCTGCAACTCAAATTTCCTTTCTTGCAATTCTTTTTAATTTGAGCAATGTGTCGTTTCATTTGTTTCCATCGTTTGATTTGAATTTTGTCATATTCAGGAATTCTTCTTCCATAATAATAACGAGCGTACCATTGAAACCAACCACGCGGGTCTTCACTAAAATTAATCCAGCCTTTATCTATCCAATATTTCAAAGGTTTTGAAGCATTAACTTTAAAATAATTTAATTCTGCGTTTCTTTTGCCTTTCGCTAATTTTGCATGAAGAAACCAAGATTTTGGAAATTCCTTTTTGCAGTCCCTCATGTAAACACCACCAAAAACACCTAAAGACAACATTTCTTTTGGAGTCAATTCAGGCTTAAAGTCAGAATCAAAGTTTTTACCTATAGGTTCAGTCAAATAATAAATATATCTTTTTTGTATCTTGTCATTAACAGTAATTTTCTTTTTCATATAATACACAATCCACTTTTGTTTAATTTCTTTTAGGGAATATATTAGTAAGCTTTTAATAGGTCAAAGTCTTAAATCAATTATGATAAAAAAGAGCGTAGAAAAAATAACAACAAAAAAATACGATTTTCAAAGAATCGGTTTTTCTGGAGGAATTTTTTTAGGAACAATCTTTTTAGTTCTAAGTTTATGTTCTAAATTTTTAGGATTATTTAATCAATCATTAAATTTCTTCTTTGATTTATTTTCAAAAATTGGATTTGATTTAACTTATTTTGGAATTTTTCTTGGATTAATTTATTCATTTATATTAGGTTTTATTCTATTTGTGTTTTACTTTTGGGTTTATTCAAAATTACCTAGAAAGATTTAATTCAAAAATCTTAAAAGTCGTTATTTCTGATTAAATTAATGAAAAAAGCATTAGTTTTATTTTCTGGAGGACTTGATTCACGAGTTACTGCAAAGTTTATGGAAGAATTAGGTTTTGAAGTTCATTTATGTTTTGTTAAATTACCTTTTGGTGCGGGTTGTGGTTCTCCTCTAAAAGAGAACGAAAAGTTTGCAAAAGAACAAGGATTTCATTTCCATTTAGTAGACGCAACAAAAGAAGAATTATTTCTTGAATATTTGTCATTAGTAAAAAACCCAAAACATGGACTTGGAGTAAGTGTAAATCCCTGTCGTGATTGTAAAATTTTTATCTTCAAGGAAGGAAAAAAAGTAGCTGAAAAAATAAAAGCAGATATCATTTGTACGGGAGAAGTTTTAGCCCAAAGACCAATGAGTCAAATGAAACACTCACTTGTTTTTGATGAAGAAAAGGCAGGACTAAAAGACAAAATTCTTCGTCCCCTCTCAGCAAAGATTCTTCCAGAGACAATTTATGAAAAGAAAGGAATAATTGACAGAGAAAAACTCCTCGGAATTCATGGAAGACAAAGAGTAATTCAAATGAAATTAGCAGACAAATACAATATAACTTACCCAAATCCAGCTGGAGGTTGCCTTCTTTGTGAAAAAACTTACGGGGCAAAATTAAACTGTTTACTAAAAGAAAAACCTTCTCCAAAAATAGAAGAAATTTCTCTATTAAACAAAGGAAGATTATTCAAAAAAGAAGGGTTTTTAGTTGTTGGAAGATACGAAAAAGAAAATGATAAATTAGAAAAATTAGCAAACTCACTTAATTGGGGAATAGAAAAAAATTTGAAAATTCCAGGACCAACGGTTATTTATGAAAAAACAGAAGACAAGGATTTTGCAATAAAACTCTGGGATGCTTATACTAATAACGACTTGAAAAAACGTGAAGAATTTGAATCTTTCAAAATCTAATTCTAAAAAGGAAAAGTTTATAATAAGGTGAATTTTCCTCAACTAATGGCAAGAAGAAAAAATGAAGACTCAGCGACGAGACTTGTTAATTTAGGATTGAACAAAAATCAATTGGCTTTGTTTTTTGATGCAATTTCTGAACAAAACTGGGACAAGGCAATAAAGTTATATGAAAAATTAGAAATAATTAGAGAAAGTTTAAATGAAAAAGACAAACTCTATATTTTATTAAGAGATAATATTGACACAGGAAAAGGGTTTGATGTTAATTTAGAAATTATTGACAAGAAACTAGTTTCATTTTGTAGCTGTCAAAATCGTGAAGACAAAGGGTGTGAACACGCTGGATGTGCATTAATTTACAAATTACTAAAGGAAAAAAATAACGACTTTAATAAAGTACTTGCAACAGACAAAAAATTTTCTAAAGAAATAAAATTAAGCGACCTAGATTATTTTAAAAATTTATTACCAAAAGTCGATGAAGAAGTTGAAAAACAATATATGATTTATTTTAATTTTAGCGACTTTGATTTTGACAGACAAATTCTTTCAATTGAAAGGGGACTAATAAAAAAAGATGGAACTTATGGTGCACCAGTGAAATTTCATGGTAAAAATTTTGACACAGACAAATGGGACATTAGTAAAAATGTAAGAAAAGTTTTGAATTTCATTAACGGTGACAATTACGGTATGCGTTATTCTACAGGAGGATTTCAAAAAAGTCGATTCTATGACGTTAACACAGATTTGATGATGCCTGTATTAAAAGACATTTATTTTGAAGAACCAGAAATTATCTTCGGTGCAACTTTTGCAAAAGATAAATTCGAAATAATTTGGGAAATAAAAAAGAACAAAGACAAATATATCCTAGAACCATTTTTTGTTTCTGGAAATAAAAAGGTTAGTCTTCTAAATTTAAAATTATTAGACTTGGGAAACACAACACTCTGGGCATATGAAAATGAAAACAAATGTTTTTATGAATACAAAAACCAAGAAAATTTAACAATTGTTCGAGGGATTCTAAGATTTCCAAAAAAACTAGAATTAAGTGAAGAAGAATTAAGGGAATTCTTTTCAAATTATTATAAAGAAGTTTTAAACGATTTTGAATTCAAATTATCAAATACTTTAAAGAGAGACACAAAGTCTGTAATTCCAACAGCAAAAATTTATTTAGAAAAATCCGGTCAAACAGCGAAGATAAAATTAAAATTCGATTATGCTGGACAAAAAATAGATTATTTCTCAGCAAATAAAGAAATTATTTTAGTTGAAGACAATCACATTTTTGACGTTTCAAGAGACCTTGAATACGAAGATGAAATAATTGAAAAGTTAAACGAACATGATGTTGTGACAGACGAGTCAAAAGATGAATTTGTCTTGGATTGTGACTTAGTTGATTTTGTTTCAGAAGAAATTCCAAAAATAACTGATTTAGGAATTGAAATTTTTGGTGAAGACAAATTATTCAATTTTAAAGTTGTAAAAACATCTCCAAAAATGATAATGAATGTTGGTGAAAATAAAGATTGGTTTGAGTTAAAAGGAAGTGTTAAATTTGGAAAAGAAGAAGTTGACTTAAAAAAAGTTTTAGAATCAGTTTTCAAAAATAAACGTTTTGTTGAATTATCCGACGGTAAAAAAGCAGTTATTCCAAAAAATTGGGTAAACAACTTGAGAGGTTATTCTGGGTTTTTTGATTTATCAAATGAAGAGGCAAAATTATCAAAACAACACTTGGCAATTTTAGATTCTATTTTGAATCTTTCAGAAAAAATAAATATGGATTCAAAAGTTAAAGATGTTTTAAACAAATTTAGAACTTTTGATAAAATAAAATCTTATTCTTTACCTAAAAAATTAAACGCAGAATTACGTGAGTACCAAAAAGCGGGATTTGATTGGATGAATTTTTTACGTGAATTTAATTTCAATGGAATTTTAGCCGACGATATGGGTCTTGGTAAAACAATTCAAACTTTAATTCTTTTACAAAAAATGAAAGAAGAAAATAAAAAATTAACTTCCCTTGTAATCGTTCCAACTTCTCTTGTATTCAACTGGAAAAGTGAAGCAGAAAAATTTACGCCAGACTTAAAAATTTCAATTCATCATGGAATTAAACGGGACAAAAAAAATTTTGATAAACTCCTAAAAGAAAATAATTTAATTATCACAACTTATGGTGTACTAAAAAATGATTTAGATTTATTTTTAGAAAAAGAATTTGATTATATTATTCTTGACGAAGCGCATACAATAAAAAATCCAGTTTCAGTTAGTGCCAAAAGCGTTTTCATGTTAAAAGGAAAAAATAAATTAGCTCTTTCAGGTACGCCAATACAAAATAATTTAACTGAACTTTGGAGTTTATTCAATTTCTTAAATCCTGGATATTTAGGAACACACGATTTTTTCCGTGAACACTTTTTAGTTGGAATTGAAAATAACAAAGACACAACAATAACTGCTTCACTTAGAAGATTAATTAATCCATTCATATTGAGAAGAACAAAAAAAATAATTGCAGATGAACTTCCAGAAAAAACAGAAATGGTTCTTAGAAGTTCGTTTTCAAAAGAAGAAAAAGAACTTTATGACAACTGGAAAGAATATTACAAAAAAGAAATTAAAGATGCTGTTAATGAGAAAGGAATGGGCGGAGCAAAATTAAAGATTTTAGAAGGACTAATGAAATTAAGACAAATCTCTCTTCATCCAAAATTAATTGACACTGAATACAAAGGAAGCAGTTCCAAATTTGATTTACTTATGATGGAAGTTGAGAAAATTTTAGAAGAAGGACACAAGGTCTTGATTTTTTCATCCTTTGTAAAAATGCTAACAATTGTAAAAGAAGAATTTGAAAGAAGAGATTTAAGATATTCTTATTTAGATGGTAAAACAAAAGATAGAGAAAACGTCGTTTCAAGATTTCAAAACTCAGTTGATGCAGAAGCTTTTCTAATTAGCATTAAAGCCGGAGGAGTAGGACTTAATTTAACAAGTGCAGATTACGTTTTCATAATTGATCCTTGGTGGAATCCAGCAGTTGAAATGCAAGCAATGGACAGAGCACACAGAATCGGACAAGAAAATAAAGTTTTTGTCTACAAAATGATTGTTGAAGAAACAATAGAAGAAAAAATATTAAAACTTCAAGAATCAAAAAAGAAATTAGTTGATGACTTAATAACAGAGGAAGAAGGATTCATGAAAGAAATCAACATTAAAGACATCGAGGAATTATTTAGTTAATTCTTTTTCAAAATCATACCATTTTATTGGTATTTGAAAATAAATTTTTGGGTCGTATTTTTTTATTAATTTATTTATTTTATTCCAACCCTTTAGAGAAATTCCAGAAAAATCAATTCTTGGTTTTTGTTTTGTTTTGTAAATATTTTTTATAAAATTAAAATAAACATTCTCTCCATAAAGTGTGAATCCCCTAAACCATTCTTCTTCTAAATCTGATTCTTCTCCGCAATTTTTATACTGTTTCAATTCTTCCCAAATTAATCCACAAAATTTGTTAACAATAACTTTATCGATTCCTTTTTTATTAAATTTAGAATAATACAAAATTTCTTCTTCACATATTCCCGAGTGAAAAAATGATTCGATAAAATCTTTTGTGTATTCTAGAGGATACATAAATTTCATTGACATTTGGGAAACAAAAAAATTCAAATTTTTTCTTGTAGAAGAAATTTTGGCTGAATCAATATCTTTTGAAATGCCTATTAATTTTGAGTAATATTTATCTTTACTTTTTTCAGAAAAAGGTTTTGGTTCTAAATTAGATAATGAAATGCAGGTTTCTTCTTCAATTTTATTTTTGTAATAATTAATTAATTCACCTACTTTTTCGTTTCTCATTGAAAACACATTGGTTAAGATTATATTTAATCATTTGCATACCAAACTTTTAAAAAGAAGAATTTTTTACACCTTTCTATGGACAATTCATTAGTAATAAATGCTGGTTCAAGTTCAATAAAATTTCAAGTATTCGAAGATGAAACATCTGTTTTGTCAGGATTATGTGATGCAATTGGACTAGAAAATTCTAAAATTAAAATAAAATTCAACGGAGAAAAAGAAGAAATTGTTTTGCCTCTTCCTAACCATAAAGTAGCTTTAGAAAAAGTTGTAGAAATTCTAAAAGAAAAAGGACTTTTGAATGATTTACAAAGAATTATTCATCGAGCAGTTCACGGAGGAGAAACTTTCAAAGAAACAGCAATAGTTACAGATGAATTAATTAAAGAAATGGAAAAATTAATTCCCCTTGCTCCACTACATAATCCAGCAAATATTGAAGGAATGAAATTAATGAAAGAATTACTTCCAGATGTAAAAGAATACGCAGTGTTTGATACAGCATTTCACTCGACAATGCAAGAAAAAGCATACTTATATCCAGTTCCATATTCTTGGTACAAAGAACACGGCGTAAGAAGATATGGTTTTCACGGCTCAAGCCACCAATATGTCATCGGAGAAGCATTAAAATTATTAAATAATCCTAAAGCAAAAATAATTTCTTGTCATTTAGGAAATGGTGCAAGTGTTTGCGCAGCTGATTCTGGAATTTCAGTCGACACTTCAATGGGAATGACACCACTTGAAGGAGTTATGATGGGAACTCGTTCAGGAACAATTGATCCAGGAATTATTGAATATATGATGAATGCAACGGGAAGGACATGTAAATATTTAACAAATGTTTTAAACAAAGAATCAGGACTAAAAGGTGTTTCAGAATTAACTTCAGATATGCGTCCACTAGAAGAAAATATGGAAACTTGTGAAAAGTCAAAAAGAGCAATGGGAGTTTATTTACAAAGATTAACAAGATTAATTGGTTCACACATTGCAACACTCGGAGGAGTAGACGCAATTGTTTTTACAGGTGGAGCTGGAGAAAAATCTCCAATTATTCGAGCGCATATTGCAAATCAATTAAAATTTTTAGGAATAGAATTAGATAAAGAAGCCAACGATAAAAATGCAATTGAAGACACAACAAAAAATTCTAAAGTTAAAATATTTACAATTCCAACAGACGAAGAACTTCAAATGGTAAGGAATGCTAAATCCATTTAAAGTTCAGGGTCCTCGGATAAATCCTGCGGTGTGTCATATTTTTTCTAAATATTTCCACAGAAGAACTTCAAATGGTAAGGAATGCAAAAAAGATTGAGTAATCAAATTTTCTCAATAGAAATCATTTTCTTTCCATCTTTTTCTAACAGATTTATTTCAACAGAATAATTTTCTTTTAATTTCAATTTTTTTACTTCTTCAGTTAAATCTAAAATTAATTCATCGCGAAAAGTTTTGATTTTTTTATTCCCCTTAATAAATATAAAAAATAATTTTTATAAATAATCAAGAATAATTAAGCTTCTTCGTGTGTTTCTAATTGTTCTGGGAGTTCTTCAATATAAATTGTTTTCTTCCCATCTTTCTCAATTGCACTAACTTGGACTTTACTTCCACTTTTAAGACCAATTGCTTTCGCCTCTCTTGTTACTAAAACTCCAATACCGTTTCCGTAAGTATTAAGCTGTTTTACCGAGCGTTGAAGAAGCTTCCATCCCCTTATTTTTTCTTTCATTTTATATATATTATCCTTCCACAATCTTAATAAATGATGTAATATACAGTTTCTTACATGGGGGATATTAAAAAGTTATGTATACGGAAATTTGATTCAGTTACCGAGGTGGAATCATTTTACAATGATTTTTCTGAGAAGAATCAAATAATTTCAAAAGAAATACAAATTATCACCAGAGAAAAGTCAAATGCGACTTTTTTGTTAATTTTAGAATATTTTGAATAAGAATTAAAAACCAATGCACCTTCTTTACATAGGTGAAAATGAATATTCATAGAGATGTAAATTTAGCACGTAAGGCTTACAAAAAAAAAGATATTGAATTAATGAAGCGTGCACATGATTCAAAAGAAATTCACAAGACAGAAAGAGGAAAATATTTGAGAAGTTGGATTTGGGGAGGTCTTGATGGGGTTGTAACTACTTTTGCCGTTGTTGCGGGTGTTGCAGGAGCATCGCTTTCTTCTACAATTGTTTTAATTTTGGGTTTTGCAAATTTAATTGCCGATGGAATTTCAATGGCTGTAGGTGATTACCTTTCAACAAAATCAGAAAAAGAATATTATGATTTAGAAAGAGAAAGAGAAACATGGGAAGTAAAAAATTATCCAAAAGGCGAAAGAGATGAAATGCTTGAAGTTTATACAAAAAAAGGATACTCACAAAAAGAAGCAAATAAACTTGTAAATATTTTATCAAAAAATAAAAAATTCTGGATTGATACAATGATGCACGAGGAATTAGGTTTGATGCATGAAAATGAAAGTCCGAAAAAAAATGCAATTTTCACATTTATTTCATTTCTAATTTTTGGTTTCATACCTCTTTTAATTTATGTTTTAGGTTCAATTTTCAATTTCACAATAAATAGAGGATTTTTGTACGCTTCAATATTGTCAGGTTCCGCCATGTTTTTGTTGGGTTCAGTAAAAACAAAAATAACGGGAAAGAAATGGTACAAATCCGGATTTGAAACCCTCTTGATTGGAGGAATAGCAGCAACAGCAGCATACTTCGTCGGAGACATATTGGCTAGAATCCTTTAAGTTACTACTAAATAGTAACATTTATATACTTTTTTCTAGTTTAATATTTATGAAAATTAAGACAGCTTATTCAGATTTAGAAATAAAATTTTTATTAGATAAAGAACCAGAGGATGAATCAAATTTAGTAGAAGATTTAATGATTGATCAAGGTGATGGAACAAGAGCGTGTTTTAATTGGGAACTACGTACAAAAAGCTATACTTTAGTAGACCAAAACAAAAAATATAAAGATCCAAATAACATGACTGATGAAGAATTACTAGCTGATGCATATAAAAGATTAAAAAAATATAATTCTCGTTAATCAAAAACTCCTTCCAAAACTTTTTTTTGCATTTCTTGTCTAAAACATTCTCCACAAATTTTTGCTCCAGTTCTTTTGCTCATCTTAAACTCTTCGCCAATTTTCATATTTCCACATCTTTCACAACGAATAAGGCAATCATTACAATAAACTCTTGCTGTCAATTTGTCAACTCTCGTGTGTGAGTTACATAAAATCCGTCCACACTTGAAACATTTTGTCTTGCACTCATTACAAATATGCGAAGAACATTTTTGGCATTTAGTAATAACACATTTTTTACAGTATTCCTTTCCGCAATTTTCACAAACAACAAAACAATTCTTACAAGAAACATGTCCGTTTTTGCAAAGATAAATTTCATTTGTTTCTGAAGAGCAAACATCACACTTCAATTTTTCAAGTGTGCTAGTTAGTGGATTAAAATTAAGTTCAATAATTTTTTTTGTGTCCTCATTTTTTATTGTAGTATCATAAGAAAAAATTGGGTGATAAATTAGCGTTGTGTTGAATAATTTATTATTAACATTAAGTCCGTGTTTGACTCTTTCAATCATAATAGAACGCGCCTTATCTTTTTCTCTCTCGACAGGATTTAATTTTTCCTTAATTGTTTCTATTGCTTTCTTCTGTTTTTTTATTTTCTCAACGTCACCTTCAAGTTCAAGCTCTTTTAATTTCTCTTTTAATTTTCCTAAATTGTCTGTTAATTCTTTTTCTTCCGAGAGAAAATGGTTTTCAATTCTCTTTGTGTCTTTTTCTAAACTTTTATTCAAAAAAATAGTTATTTCATTTGTTTTATTTTCTAGTAACTTTTTTAATTCCTCTTTTGATAAAAAATATGCTTCCTTCATGTCGGGAATTTTAATTTCAGATTTAGACCCTTCAATAACTGGATATCCTTTCAAATCCCCGTTGATGACTTTGTTATCATGAACATAAATTTCATTTATTATTTTTTCCCGTTCATTCAAATATTGAAAAGATGTATGAAAAGTAAATCTAAAAAAAATGTCAAATTTCTTTTTTGAAACCAATTTCATTAATCTTGAATTTTTCAAATTTATATTTTTTTTAATTTCTTCTTCAGGATCAATTTCAAAATTTATTTTTAGAAGTGTTGTTTGACCAGAATTTTCTAAAAAAGTTGAAATTGCTTTAAGTGCATATCCTCCCTTTTCTAAAAATTCTACTTCGGGATTGTGTTTAATTTTAGTAGAAAATAAATATGGTTCATTTTTACCATAAAATTTTTGAAAAGAGGCTGGAACATTTGTAATTGTTAAAATATTCCCTTCATAATTTGTTTTTGCTCCTAAATTTTTAAAAAATTTCTCAACAAAATTAAGTAATTGATTTTCCATAACTCCCTTAAGAAATATTCATTTTTAAGGATTGTTGAGAAAAAGCCTTTAATCTAGGGAAAGAAATATAACAAAAATTAAAAAGAAGAATTATTCTATGAAGATATGACCAATTTCAATTATATGGATTTCATTAACCAAATAATAGCTTTTTCTCCAAGACAATACAAGGGTGAAATTAAAACAGCAAATTTTATAGAAGATTATCTTAAAAAAAGAAATATAACTTTTTCAATTCAAAAATTTAAAACCAAAATTCCTTTTGAAAAAAAAGCTATACTAAGGGCAGATAAAAAAATTATTCCTTGTAAAAGTACGTGTTTTGTTGGGGGCAAGATACCAAATAAAAATAATTTAATTAGTTCTATTTGTGAAGATTCAGGGAATGATAATATGATAAAATATAATATAAATTTTAATCCATATTGTAACTCAATTTCATGTGCATCTTTTTACCCCTATCCTGCTGTAGCTATTTCAGCGAAAGACTTAAAGAAAATTATTAACGCAAAAGAAGTTAAAGGAATTGTAGAAATAGAACAAAAAAGCTACATAGCAAGAAATATTTTGGTTGGAAATAAAATTAATCCAGAAATTATTTGTTTTGCACATTATGACTCCATTTTAACTGGTGCATGGGATAATGCCTCTGGAGTTTCAGTTATGATGGCAAACATTTTACAATCTCCATCTACGTTAAAAAATGTGCTTTATGTTTTTACGGCAAATGAAGAAATTTCTTATGACAAAATACCAGCATATTGGTGTAAAGGATTTAGAGCATTTGAAAAGTTATACATAAATCAGATAAAAAAAGCTAAAAAAATTATAGTTATAGATGGGGTTGGAATTAGCCCATCATCTTGGATGAACAAATATGAAAATTTAAAATCAACAATATTATTCAAACAACTTGATAAATTTATGCCAAAAATCAAAAGACTTGGTTCAAGTACTTCAAAGGTTGCCAAATTTTTATACCATAGTGAATTAGACACAATTAAGCAAATTAAGGAAAAATATTTAGTACAAACACATAAAGAATTAAACAAAGAAATTTTGAAAGAATTGTAAATTATTTCAATTGTTTTTCAAAATCCTCGATTTGTACTTATTACTTTGTACTTTCCTCTCTAGCTTCCAGCTATTTCAAATATTTTTCATCTAATTCCTTCAATAAATCTTCTTCAGCATCCAAAAGCTCACTTGACGCTTCCTTGCTTTCTTCGTATTGAAGCATTCCTTCCCGAATAACTTTTTCAATTTCAGAAACATCCCGTGCAAACATGTCTAAATTATTTTTAGAATTAATAAAAGCATGAAGCAGTCTTTCCTCAATCTTATTACTTGCTGCTTTTCCCTCCGAGTCAAGTCCCAAATTAAATAAAATAATCGGTAATTCTCCAATAACAAGACCAACACAACACATTTTGTTAATAATTAAGTCCACTACATATTCTTCCATTGTACCTTTAGTTGCCAAAGAATAAATTTCCATGTCATTCTTCTGCCCAATTCTGTCAAGCCGACCAATCCTTTGTTCAACACTCATCGGGTTCCAAGGCAAGTCATAGTTAATTAAAACGTGGCAAAATTGCAAATTAAGCCCCTCTGCTCCAGCATCAGTGCAAATTAGAACTTGAGACTTATATTTGAATTCTCTTATCTTATCACCCTTCTCTTCACGTGTAAGACCACCCATAAATCCAGTAACTTTCAAATTAAACGGTTCTAACTTTTCACGAATATACTCAAGAGTTGAAGGATGTTTAGTATAAATCAAAATTTTCTCTTTTGGGTTATCTTTTAACTTTTCTGAAATAATCTCAATTAACTTTTCCATCTTAGAATCTTTCTTTAAATCTTTGTAATCAGATAAAATTTCATTTGCAAAACGCCTGGTTTCAAAATGGTATTTTTCATTCTCTGCAATTTTTGTCAAAGACTCAATCGCTGACTTTGAACTGGAAGTAACTTTAGGTAAAAGTGCAAAAACAATTAATCTAGGATTAATTTGTCCTCCCGCGGAATAAAAATATTGCTCCTTTAGTAATTCAGTAATTTTGTCATAAATTTTCTTTTCTTCTTCTGTAAGTTCAATAGAAATGATTCTCGGAATTCTTTTTTTGTATTCAATTCCAGTTTGCGAACGTTTACGTCTAACCATCACTTCATCAAGTTTTAATTTTAACGCCTTCGGATTCAGTGGATGTCTTTTATTTCCTCCATTCAAAAATTTCTTTCTAAATTCTTTCATGGTTCCTAAGTGTCCCTTCTTCAACAAATGAAGCAAATTGTACAATTCAAGTAAATCATTTTGAAAAGGTGTTGCTGTTAAAAGTAAAAACCTCTTCTTTTGAAGTTTATCAACAAATTTCCAACGTAGGGTATTACTTTCTTTTAGCTTGTGTGCTTCGTCAACCATAAGTAAGTCCCACGGAATATTATGTGCTTCACTATGTCTAAAATCCCCAGTTTTTCTGTCATAAATTTTTACTCTGTCAATTGAAGCAATTGCAAGAGGAGAATTATTCCAATCAGATTCTTTTTCAATTATTTTAAAATCCAATTCAAATTTATCTTTAAGTTCCCCGACCCATTGATTAACAAGTGAAGGCGGAGTCAAAATTAAAATTCTTTTTGCAAAACCACGAACAATACACTCTTTAACAACAAGTGAAGAAGTGATTGTTTTTCCAAGACCAACCTCGTCAGCCAAAAGTGCGCTCCCGTTCAAGTCACGTAAAATTCTAAGCGCTCCCTCAATTTGATAAGGAAGTTTGTAAGTTAAATTTTTTTCAATTTCTTGATAACCCAAAAGTTCATTTATTTCAGAATCATTTGAAATTTCTTCTGCTTCAACTTTCAAGTCAAGTAAATCACTAGATTCAAATTCTTTCTTTTCAAGTTTCTCAAAAAAAGACAAGTCTTCGTTTGAAAAAGATTCATTTATTGTAATTAAAGATTCCTTATCCATTTTACCTAATTTACCCTCGTACAAGGAAAGCTAACAAATTTCCTTTTTTAAGAATTTGTATCTTTTAGAAAATTACGATTAATTTATATATAAAAAAAGGATATTATCTATGTGGAATTAAAAGAGGGTTTACTAGTTGCAGGAAATGTATTAGTAGCAGCAATTTTAATTTTATATTTCATTAATCCAGGCGGAGAATTAGAATTCACTTCAAAAGAAGTTAATAATAATTTCACTCTAGGAAATAATTCAGTTAAGATGCAGTTCTATGACAATTTAAGGTTTCCTTCAAATTCAATTTCTTATAGAATAGATAATGATTGTTCTTTAAAGAAAAAAGCAGATATGATTCGTGCTTTTGAAATTATTGAAAACAAAACAACTTTAGAATTTTATTCAATAAATGAAGGTGAAGAAATAACTGTGACTTGTGAAAATACAAATAGGATGGAAGATGGATTGTTTATCGCAGGAGAAGGTGGTCCAACGAATATAACTGAAGGAGACAGATTCAAAGTAATTTTACACGGAGACATTCTTTTAATTAAAGACTCTGAATGTGAAAATCCAAACGTTGCAATTCATGAACTTTTGCATGTTTTAGGTTTTGATCACTCAGAAAATAAAAATAACATAATGTATCCAATAACAAAATGTAAGCAAGTAATCGGTGATGAAATTCCTGCAAGAATAGAAGAACTTTACAGTGTTCCAAGCTATCCAGATTTAAAATTTGAAAAAGCTGTCGCTGAAATTAACGGAAGAATCCTAAATTTAAATTTATCAATAAGAAACGATGGTTTACAAAAAAGTGAAAAAGCAAAAATATTAATTTATACTGATGACAAAGTGTTAAAGGAAATAGAATTAAAAGAATTAGAAATCGGACACGGCGTTAGTGTTCAATTAACTAACTTATGGTTAACAAAAATAAAAATAGAAAAATTAAAAGTTGTTATTGAAAGCAACTTTCAAGAAATTTCATTAGATAATAACGAAATATTACTTTCAAGAGGCTAAATAAAATTTATATATTTTTTCTTTAGTCTAATTCATCAAGGAAATCCTCGAGATGACTTTCATCGTCATCAAATCTCGGAAGCTCATCCTCAAATTCCATCTTTTTCCCCTCCTTACAAGATTTCTCTTGCAATGATTTTATAAATTTGTTATTTAATTAAAGTATATAAATTCTTCGATAGATATGGATATATTTTCTTTTTTGAATTATCCATAATGTCTTATTTTTGTCGACGACAAAATAAAATTATTGTTTAATAGAATTTAATTTAAAAAAAAGAAAAGTATCCAGATTAACTGGATACTTATTTATCCACCCACCCAGAGTCGAACTGGGGATCTCCCGGGTTCTGCATTCAGAACCTGCTTTTAGGGTTTCATAGTTATCGATTACTCGAATCTCCGCCTTAGTATTCTACAGCCAGGCGCTCTAACCACTGAGCTATGGGTGGATACAACATTGATTATGAACTATAATCAACAAAAAATTTAATGAAAAGCTGTTTTTAAAAGTTATTATTTATTCTAATTGGCTTCTTGATTTTTGTTCAGCTAAAAAGAAAGCTTTGTTTGAAGTTGCTTGTTTTTGTTTTCCTTCTTGTTCAAAATATGCAGTTGTTCCAGGTAAGGCAAATCTTCCAAGAACACCAACCTTTGAATAAACAACATAAGACATAACTCTTCTTTCTCCTTTGTCCAAGTAATCAAAATCCCATTCTAATCTTTTTTTGTCTTTACTAATTCTATCAGGAAGTTCCCCCCCAAATCTTTCGTAAATTTGAACTAATGGAGGCAGTCTGTCAACGATTTTTATCTTTTCAACAAATTCTCTTGCTTCTGCAATAATTGTAACCTTAAGGGCGAATTCTCCGCCTTTAGCTTTTACAAAAGTAACTCTCTTTCTAAGAGATATTTTTTGTTCAGAATATTTTCTTGCAAAGTAAATTGAAGAAATTAAAAATAATATAATTAAAAATGGTAATAACCAATTTGTTTTAACAACAATTTCGTTGTATTCTCCAGGAGCAATCTTTTGTGTCCAAGTGTAGTAAACTTTCGCTCCTTCTCTATCAATTGAATCTGGTTCTGGACTAAAAGTTGTAAATAATCTTGAAATAATATTTTTCTTTATTGTTGTTTCAGAATCTTGAATTGTATTCCCGTCATTAGTTTTTTTAATAATTTTAGTAGAAATAATTAATCCATAATTTTTACTTTCTGTTTTTAGTAAATCTTTTTCAACAAATTCAATTTTTCCTTCAATGTCTGCATTAACATCACTAACTTCAACCTTTGCTTTCAATGTGTAAAACCCAGCCATTAATTTGTTAAAGTCTTCCTTGTTTATGTCAACAGTATATTCTTCAGTTTCATATGGTTTAAGAGAAACTTCTTTTCCTAAATTAAAGAAAGGTGAAGAAAATTTAACATTCACATTTTCAAAATTAAAATTAACTTTATTTTTTATGTAAATTTTTAATGTACTCGATTCAGGGTCAATTGAACTTGAACCAACTTCAAATGCATCCTTTAATTCAATGATATTAACATTTAATTTTTCTTCAATTTCGCTTCTATCTTTTCCTTGAATAAAATAATTAAAATTTGTTGGGCCTCTTATGTTCATGTTTTCACGAGGATAAACTGTTAAAGTTACGTTTTTTGTTTCTCCCTTCAAAAATGAAATTGGTTCAACTGGGCTTAATCCTTCACCAAAGAAAGTGTAAAAAGACAAATCATCTGTTGCTCCGTTATTTGTAACTGAAATCAAGAATTGTGCAGGTTGATCTAAATCAATAATCAACACTTCTTTTTCACTAATTTTTTCAACATCTAAATTCACAGCAAAAACTGCTGGAAGAATTAATAATGCAAGTAAAATCCCAAATATTTGTTTCATATAATAGAATCACAAATTTTCTATTTAAACATTTCTGTGGTCCTTTTACTATTTTCTACCTTCTAAATCCAAAAATGCTTTTGCTTGAGCAAGATATTCATCACATCCACCAACCAACTTATCTTCATATTGTTTGATTCTTGAAGGAATAATGAACTTTTCATAAATACCTCTCCACATTTTCATTGTTGGAGTAGTCTCAAACTGGTTTTTCGGATCTTTAATCAAAGTTCCAGTAATTTTAATCTTAATTTTACCTTGATTACTTCTAATCTTTTCTCCACCTTGGTTTATTTCAACTTCAGTTAAGCCTTCAACTTCAAAAGTTATTCCAACTTCAAAATTAAAATATTCGGCAACTTTTGCTGTTCCTTTCCATTTTACCTTAATGTCCTTTGCGTTTCCTTTAAGTTTTTCTTCATATTCTTCTTCAGAAATAGTGAGTCCCATTTCTCCTTTCAACCACTTAAATGAAAATTCATAGAAATCTTTGAAACTGAAAATTCCAGCATATTTTATTGCACTACTAAAAATTTGATCTTTTGGCATACCTTAATTATGAAATATTATTTTATATATATTTTGTTTAGGAAAAAAACTGTAAAGATACCATAATAATGTTTATATAATTCCTGTTTTGTCTTATTATATGGCTAGAGGGGAAATAATGCCGGAAGATATCCAGCGAATAATGGGAAAAGATGCACAAAGAAATAACATTCTAGCTGGAAAGATGGTTTCTGAAGTTGTTAAAACAACTCTTGGTCCAAGAGGAATGGACAAGATGCTTGTAACTCCAAATGGGGATATTATTGTAACAAATGATGGAGTAACAATTCTCTCAGAAATGCAAATTGAACATCCTGCTGCAAAAATGATGGTTGAAATTGCAAAGACTCAAGAGTCAGAAGTGGGAGACGGAACAACAACTTCTGTTATGATTGCAGGTAAACTTTTAGAAAACGCTGAAAAATTACTTGACCAAAAAATTCATCCAACAATTGTTGCAAAAGGTTACAGAATGGCAGCTGAAAAAGCACAAGAAATTTTAAAAGAAATTTCAATGCAAATTACTCCGGAAAACGAAGAAGTATTAAGACAAATTGGAATGACTGCAATGACTGGAAAAGGCGCTGAAGATTCAAAAGAGAAGTTTTCTGAAATTTTAGTTGAAGCAGTAAAGGCAGTTTCACATAATAACAAGATAGACTTAAAGGACATAAAAATTGAAAAAATAATTGGAGATGACATTAAAGACACAGAACTTGTTAGTGGAATTGTTCTTGACAAAGAAAAGTTATCTAAAGATATGCCTTCCTTGGTTGGAGATGCAAAAATTCTCTTAATTGATTTTCCACTAGAGTTAAAGAGCCCAGAAATTGATACAAAAATCTCTATTTCAAGTCACATTGAATTACAAAACTTTCTTGGCGAAGAAGAAAGAACAATAAAAGCAATGATTGAAAAGATTATTGAAACAGAATGTAATGTTCTCTTTTGTCAAAAAGGAATTGATGACTTTGCAAAATATTTGTTAGCAAAGAATGGAATTTACGCATGTAGAAGAGTTGGAAAGTCTGATATGGAAAAACTCTCAAAAGCAACTGGTGCAAAAATAATTTCAAATTTGAATGAAATAAATTCTTATGATTTAGGTGAAGCAAACGAGGTTTTAGAAGTAAAACATTCAGGTGAACAAATGACTTATATTAGGGGATGCAAAAATCCAAAGGCAGTTACAATTTTAATTCATGGAGGAACAACTCATGTTGTTGATGAAATTGAACGTGCATTAATGGATGGTTTAGGAGACATTGCAAGTGCACTTGAAACAAGGCTAGTAGTTCCGGGTGGAGGAGCAATTGAAATAGAACTTGCTAGAAGAATAAGACAATTTGCTCAAACTCTAAAAGGAAGAGAAAGAATTTCAGTTTTTGAATTTGCAAATGCTCTTGAATTTATTCCAGCAACTTTGGCTGAAAACGGAGGACTCGACCCAATTGACATTTTAACTGAAATGAAACGTAGACATGACGCGGGAGACAAAAATGCAGGATTAAATCTTTTTACAAATAGAGTTGAAAATGTTTTAACAGCAAAAATAATTGAACCATACAAAATAAAATCTCAAGCAATAAGTTCAGCTACTGACGTTGCCGTTATGATACTTAGAATTGATGATGTAATTTTGGCTAAATCAAACCCAAAAGGAAGAATGAATGATGTTGGCACACTTCCTAATTATATGAATGGACTTGAGTGATTTAATGTAATTTTCCAAAATAAAATTTTTCAAGATTTTTCCTAGGGAAATTTGAAGAAGCTATAGAACTTAAATCAATCATTGTTTCTAATCCAATTCCTACCTCTTTTGCAATCTGAGACAATTTTCTCTTGTAATGATTAATCTCTTTTTCTGGTTTTATATCCAAAGAAAAAGTATTTTTTTCTATATATTTTCCTAAAGACAACTTGTGTTTTGCCATTTGTTTAAATTGCCAAATTGATTCTCTTAAATATTTTTGAGCTTCATCATTAGAGTTCTCTCTTGCTTTCATTAAAGCAAGTAAATAATTTGCTTTCATAGATTTAATATTATAATTATTTGAAGGAAAGTTTTCAAAAAAATATCTCGGTGTATCTCTTTCTACAATCGCTTTTAATTTATCTTCTCTTGATGATATTTTATTAAGAATAGGTACATTTCTTTTTTGAGAATTTTCAAACATTTTGCTAAAAGTATATTTATCATAAACTGAGAGGTTATTTCCTTTTTCAAAAATTTCTTGTAATTTACTCATAAAATTATATAAATTCAAAATTTATAAACTTTTCTTTTTGTTACTATTTTAAAATTTAAACAGATTTCAAAAGTACTTTCTAACCTCTCTTAAACAAAATAATTACCTCATACATTCTCTTCTAACTTCAAGCTACAAACTATCAGCCACCAGCTGAACAAAAAACCTTTAAACTTAATTTTTATCTTTTTTTCATGCACTATCACATAATATTAACAGAAGTTTGTAACTTGAAATGCAAGTATTGTTACGAAAAGTCAATGCATGAATTCGATAACGGACTTGAAGAAAAATTCGATTATGATATGGAAACTCCCGTTGACTCAGAGGTTCCAATTGAAAATTTAAAATCATTTTTGAAACCAGCAGACACTCTAATTTTTTACGGAGGAGAACCGTTAGTCCGAATGGAAAAAATGATTGAAATTATGGATAACGTAAATTGTAATTTTCAAATTCAAACTAACGGAATGCTCCTAAATAAACTTCCAACAAAATATTTATTAAAATTGGACAAAATGTTAGTTTCAATTGACGGAACAAAAGAGCGAGACAATTGGGGAAAAGGAAATTTGCACTATGACAAAATAATAAATAACCTAAAAGACATAAGAAACCGTGGTTTCAAAGGTGAAATCGTTGCACGTATGGTAATAAGCGAAAGTGATATTTACGCGCAAGTCATGCACTTGGTAGAATTAATTAAACAAGGCTTATACAATTCGGTTCACTGGCAAATTGATGCTGGTTTTTACAAATTTGATTTTGATGAAACTAAATTCACAAAGTTTGTAAAAGAATACAACAAAGGAATTAGTGAACTAATTGAATTTTGGACAAAAGAAATCAAAAAAGGAAAAGTTTGGAAATTCTATCCTTTTCTAGGAATTTTAAATCGACTAAGGGGCTGGGACAAAAACACAAAACTTCCTTGCGGTGCAGGACACAACAACTTCACAATTAACACTTCAGGAAAACTCTCAGCCTGTCCGATAATGAACAGCGTAAAAAATCTTTATTGTGGAGACATAGAAACTGGTGTCACAAAAGAAATTCATATTAACAATTGTAACAATTGTGATTATGTAAATATCTGCGGAGGTCGTTGCCTATATTGGAGAGAAGCAAAACTATGGCCAAAAGTTGGAGACGATTTAATTTGTGAAACAATAAAACATTTAATCGATGAAATAAAAAAAATAATTCCCGAAGTAAATAATTCAATAGAAAAAGGAATTGTAAAAAAAGAAGATTTTGATTTTGAAAAATATTTTGGACCAGAAATTATTCCCTAATTATTTTGAAATAAATTTATGGATTCCATTTTCAAAAGTATAATCAAATTCTAATTTACTCTTTAAAATTTTTTTATTCACTAAATCAACTAAATTTCCATATGTTGAACTTCCCCATTTTTTCACACTTTCTTCAATTGTTTCTTTAGAATCACAATAAAAAATCAAATCTTCTGGGCAAATAACATCTATTCCTAATCTTAGTGCAATTCCAGTTGTATATGCAATACATGCGTCAGCATAAGAACCAATAATTCTTAGTTTGTCTAAATTTTGATAATTATCACAAATATATTTTGATGAATCAAGATTTGATATAAATCTTTTAACGTCATTTGAATTAATATATTCATGAAATTTTTTGACTTTGTCTAAATTAAAATATTTGTCATAAGGTTCCAAAAGTTCTCCTTTAGCTAACCCAATTGCAATTGTTTTCATTTTATTACCTTCTTTTAATTTCAACAGCATATAATAACATCACAATTCCAATTAATAAAACTAAGATTGTAACAAAACCATAAAAGATTTTTTCACCAAAACTAATTTCAATTCTTACTACTTCATCTTCTCCTAAATAAATCGGTCTGTTATCAACATTTTGATAATCTTCAATTTCATCATCTAAAACTTTTGTTGTGCTTGAGCAAGGTTTTTTCTTTTTTACAATTTCAAATGAAACAGTTTTACAAGCAGTGTTGCCACCAAAATCAGTTGCACAAAAAGTAACGTCGTGGTCTCCCAAGTCCAAGTCTAATTCATCTGAAAAAAAGTGAAGACTTCCACTTTCATTCATTGTAACATTTGAATTTCCATCTAAACTATAAACAACAGTTGAATTTTCATTAACGCTAACTTCAAATGTTATTTCATTATGGTATTTCCCATTATTTTTTGGAGTAATAACTGTAATAATTGGAGGTAAATCAACAACATAACTTGAGTTAATAATAAACTCTACGCTGTCTTCTCCAATGTTACCAAATTGATCAACTGCATGAACAATTAATTCATAATTTCCATCAACAGTAATTGATTCTGAAATTGTATTTAATCCATTTTGGCAATTAGAAATTGAAGTTGAAACTCCATTAATTTCATAAGAGCAAGAATCTAAATTTTCGTCGTAAACTGTGAAAGTGAATCCAGAGATATTACTATATGTCGAACCATTCAAAGGATAAATAATATTTACAATTGGTGAATCACTTTCATAATTATTATCTGAATAAAAATTAATTGTGTCTTCGCCGATGTTTTCGTCTAAATCTTTTGCATAAACAGTTAATGTATTTTCTCCCCAAACAAAGTTAACATCACTAACAACATTTGTAATTCCAACTGAGCACGGAACAATTTTTATACTTCCACCATTTAATCTATAATAACAAATTCCTAAGTTGTCATCATTCACATTGAAACTAAATTCATCAAATGTGTGATTATAACTTCCATTTTGTGGTGAAACAATTTCAACAATTGGAGTTTGAGTAATAGGTTTTTGATAAACAAAGTTAACGCTGTCTTCTCCAACGTTACCATCGTAATCATACGCATAAATTACTAAATTATTTATTCCTTCAACTAAATTTAAATTAATATAATTTAATCCAACACTGCAAGGAATTGGTTTAACTGAATCACTATTTAATTTGTAAGTACAAACATTCAAATTGTCATCAGTAACACTAAAACTTCCAGTAAAAGGAGTTTGTTCTATAACTTGTGCATTTGTTGGCGAAATAATTTCAACAACTGGCACTGTATCAATTTTTTCTAAAACCTTCAAAGTTAAATAAGAAGATTCTTTTTCTCCTTTCAAGTTTGTTACAGTTAATCTTATTTGATAATTTTCTGAATTAAGGTTTGTAGTCGACAAAACATATTTTTTGTTATAGGTATAAGTATTAGTTGTAACATAAGTTCCAGATTTTGTTTCAGAAAACAAAGTTTTAACATTCACTAATTCTAACTTTTCACTAGCAAATTGCCCGTCGTGAGAATATGCAACAGATAATATATCAACACTTTCTCCTTGTGTAACTGTAAGTGAACTTTGAGTTGAAAAATCTTCATAATGTAAAAATGTGTTAACTGTGTCTCCCGCACAAGTAAAACTAACTAAAAATAAAAACAAAAATCCAAATAAGAACATCTTTGAAACTGATTTCATTTTCTCTTTTTACCTCCAAGTGTAATTCCGATTTTAGCTTTAATTTCTGAACGCTTATCTCTTAAATTGTAACTTGCTTCACCCGACAAAAAAATATTTTTTTGAGGATAAAATTTTAATTCAGTTGAAATAATTGGACTAAATGAATCCGAATTAGTTTTTGTTGAAGGCAAATAAAATGGTTTTTCTTCGATTAAAACACCATCATTAATTGTTCTGTCAAATCCAGAAATTTGTTTTGTTAATGATTCTTTTTGATATCTAATTCCAGTAGATAAACCAACTTCAAAAAATCTTCCCAAACCTTTTGAAAGATTTACTCCCGCTTCAATTGGATTATTAGTTTTGAATAATTGAGAAGTGTGTCTTTCAGTTTCAGAGTACCAATCAGACATAATTTGTGTTCTATCAATTTCAACATCTTCACTAAAATCATTTGCTTTTGTAACTGCCTTTGCATAAATTCCAGTCCAAAAATCTTTTCCAATATTAATTTGAGGGTTTAATTCTACAAAATAAGTTTCAGGCTTCGTTAAATATATTCCAGCCCCAGCATTTAATCTTAATTTTGTATTTGAAAAATTCTTTTCTAATTTATTTTTTTTCAAGACAACTTCGTTAGAATTTTTGTCTAAATCATACATAATTGTCCCATTTGTCTTAGAATCTTGTGCATTCAAGTTTGAAGCTAAACCTAGCGCCAAAACTCCAGTTGCCAAATATTTTACTTTTGCCATTACTCAAAAGTAACAAAAGAAGTTTATAAAACTTTCTGTAATGTTGTTATTAGGAAATGGTTACAAAACTAAAAAATCAATAGAATAGAATTTGAAAAATTATTTTTTCCAATATTTTTCCTTTAATTCTTGGATCAAGGGTTGGAAGAAAGTATAATCTTTTTTCAAGCAAACTTTTTTATAGGCATTGTATAATTCCCATTCATCTGTTGTAGAAATATCCAAAGGGACTTCATTAAATTCACCGTGCACTTTAGGGTTTTTTGCTAGTTCCTTAAGTCCTTTTTTCAAATCGGAAATAGATTTATCATTTAATCCTTTAGTTAATCTCTCTAAATAACTTTCTGTACTTCCAGTAATTGAACCAGCCATAGTGAGTTTTGTATTTCAGAATTTATAAGTTTTTATGTACCTGATTAGTTAATTCAAAAACAATTTCTTAAAATTATCTTCAATTTGTTTTTCAGCTTCTTCTTTTGAAACTTCCCAAATTCTAGAAATTACTTTAATTGCTTCAACAATATTTGCAGGTTCGTTTTCAGTTTCCTTGAATGGAGACAAATAAGGTGTATCAGTTTCAGTAAGAATTTTCTCCCGCGGAATTTCACGAACCATTTTTTGGAAATGTTCTGAGCGAACAATATTTGTCGGAATAGAAAAATAACAACCAATTTGAAGTGCTTCTTTTACTAATTTAAAATTCCCGCTAAAACAATGAAGAATTCTCTTAACTTTAGGAAATTCCCTTAAAATTTCAATAATCTCTCTTTCAGCTTTCCTTGTATGAATAGAAACACAAAGGTTCAATTTTTCTGCAAGTTCTAATTGCTTTTCAAAAACATATTCTTGAATTTCTTTTTCTGGAAGTTCTCTTGAAAAATCCATCCCAATTTCACCAATTGAAAAAACATCTTTCTTATTTTCTTTTACAAATTTTTCTAATTCTTCGTAATCTTCTTTTTTCAAAGTTTCTTCCGGATAAAGCCCCGCAGCAAATTTAATTTTAGAATACTTTTTTGAAATCTCCAAGTTCTTTTTGTTTGAGAAAATATTAACTGAATTAGAAACAACTACTCCAATTTTATAATTATTTTCTATTTCTTCTAATTTATCTTCCGAGACAAAATCCAAGTGAGCATGTGTGTCATATATCATAAAAAAGAAAAGAAGATTTTGTTTTTAGTTGTTTTGTTAAAACACAATAACATATAAAACACAACCTATAATTATTCCAGCTGAAACAAGTTGTTTCCAATTAAGTTTTTCTTTTAAGAATTTCCAAGCGAAGAAATAAACTAAAACTGGTCCAAGCATTATTGCAAGTGTTGTTTCAATTACTCCAAAACTTGTATATCCGAAATAAACTATTATTCTATAAACAAACCAAATAACTCCAGTTCCAAGAATTTCAAGTGTTGTTCTTGTGTCAATGCCGTTGTTAAACTTTGGTCTAAAAAATATGAAACTAAAAATCAAAACTCCTGCACATCTAATAAAATAAAATGTTATCGGATTAAAATAATTCAAAATTAGCCTTGAAACAATTAACTCACTTGCAAATAAAAAGCTACCAATCAAAGCAGCAATAAAATATTTATTAAATGTCAAGTGGTGCCTTTTCATGTGAGCAAAAATCAGTGCTCCTGCAGAAATTAAAGCCGGAATTAAAATTTGACTATTCCTGTCATAAAGCCCTTCTCCAAAAATAAAACTAAAAACAAAAGCCAAAAGAATTGTAAACAAAGGTTCAGTAATTTTGGCAGATTCAAGTTTTCCTAGTTTCTCCCACTTCATGGAAAAGAAAGTAAAAAGGTTTGCCGCAACTGACAAAAGAATAACTAAAAATAAAATTAGAATATTTTTTGTTGAATAAAAATCAGGAGAAATTGACCAAAAGAAAGGCAAAAATGGAATCATCACCATAACAAGTGAAAGGAATTGCCCAAATTGATAAAGTTTAACAGAGACTTTTCGTTTCATTAAAACCAGTCTCTCAACTATTGTTCCTCCTGCCAACGCTAGCGATCCAAAAAAAGGCCAAATCATTTTTCACCTACTATTTTTTGGAAAAGAAGGTTTAAAATAATATCTCAACAAATTAAATTTATGTTAAAGAAAGGTTTTTTTGTTCACACAGAATTAAGTGAAGAAGAAGTAAATAAATTATTTTCTACAAAGGTTATTGGAAAAGTTGGCGATCTACCAATTAAAAAACAAATTCCTTCTTTTGAAAATAAGTCTTTAACTTTTTGCAGTTATTTTTGTGAAGGTTACGAGAAAGGATATCATTCCAAAGGAATTGTTTTTCAAACAAAAGAAAAACCAATTTATGCAATTCCAACAGATTCTTGGAGTTTTATGCGTTCAGGAGTTTGGCTACCGAACCACGAACAATTTGTTTTCAATTCTATAGAAGAAATGTTAGAAAAATATCCAAAAGGAATACAATTTGAAAAAGACTTTCAAAAATATTTTCAAAAATTATCCCCTGAAGAGGTTTATCCAACACATAGTAAACAAGATGCTGAACTTTTTTATGAAATGGACTATTGTAATAAATCCATAAAAGAAAAACCATACAATGAAGTAGCTTTTTTAACGCCAGTAAAGATTGAACCCTTGGCCAAATTTTCTAATTATGAAGAACTGTATAACTTTTGGAATAAATTTAAAGAATAATTTTTATAAAGACAGAATATCTCAAAATGTTACGCGCTGATAGTTCAGTGGTAGAATGCGACCTTGCCAAGGTTGTGACCCGGGTTCGAGCCCCGGTCGGCGCATATATTATATTTTATGAAATAAAATATAATTTTTTCTTCGGTGCTCTCACCCGTCAAATTCAAAATAGATTTCATGCAAGAAGCATGAAGCCCGGGTTAAGTCAAAACATTCGCGATGTTTTGGCTTGTTGTGTGGTTTTGCCACCAACCGAGCCCCGGTCGGCGCATAGTTCTTTCGGGGTGAGAACCCGGGGGTTCGACGAACAACTTTGAAATTTCTAATAAACGAATAAAATGAGTTTAAAGAACATTTCAAGGTTGAGAGCTACACGGTCTGGCGCATGTATTACAATAAATTTAAGTATAATTATTAATAAAAATAATTGTGGAAGATAAAGAAAAAATAATTCAAAATTGCAGATTACTAATTAAAGCATTTAAATCTGGGGAGATTGGTCAAACAACAATGCCAGAAGACTCTCATCCGTGGTTTAAAGATGAAGAAACAAAATTAGTTTATTTCACACTTCCAATGAGTCTTAATTATCAAAGAGATAGTTATAGTTTATGGGAATCTTGCCTTAAAACATTTAGTGATAAACAAACTCGAAAAGTTTTTGATATAAATAATTCTTCTAATTTATCTGAAAATGAATTAAGAAATTTATTAACCAAATATAAAATAGCATTACAACCAAATAAACATATTAACACTTGGTCTAAAATTTCCAAAACAATAAATGATAATTGGGGGAGTATTAGTAATTTATTAGAATTTGTAGATTATGATTTCTTGAAATTAAAAGAAACTATTCAAATTAAGTTCAAAAAGGGATTTCCTTATTTATCTGGTCCAAAGATATTCAATTATTGGTCTTTTATTCTTCAAAAATATGGAGGTATTAAATTAAAAAATTCAGAATTTATAGAAATAGCTCCAGATACTCACATCACAAAATGTTCTGTTATTCTTGGGGTGATAAATGAAAATGAAAAAGAAAATTTAACGAAAGAAAAACTTTCTGAAAGATGGAGAGCAATATTAAATGGAACAGAAATAAATCCAATAGATATGCATTCTCCCTTATGGTTTTGGAGTAAAAATGATTTTAAATTTCAATTAAGATAAAATCCCTAATATTCTGAGACATACGCTTATGCAATCCAAATTACAATAATCAATTTAAACTAGGCTTTTATTTTTCTTACATGAACTATCTAGATATATTTCTAAAAGAAGCAAACAAATACCCTGAGTTTGAAGAAGCAAAAGAAATTGTCAAAAAGAATTCACAAGGGAATATTTGGTTAATTGGGGGATTTATTTATCGTAATATTGTTGCAGGATTATACGGAAAAGAAAAACCAAAAATAGATTTAGATTTCATTGTTGAAAATCCAAATGAAAGTTTTGATTTACCAAAAGATTGGATTGTTAGTAAAAGTCGTATGGGAAGCCCAAAATTAATTGGACCAAATTATGATATTGATTTTGTTCCATTAAACAATATCTATTCTGTAAAAAAATTTAACTTAGAACCAACTCTTCAAACTTTTCTTTCAACAACTCCATTAAACATTCAATCGATAGTTTATGATATTAATAAAAATAAATTAATTGGAGAAAAAGGAATTTGGGCAATAGAAAATAAATTAATTATTCCAACAGAAAATAAAGAAATTATGGATTATGTCAAAGAAAAAAAAGAAATGCCTTTTTTGAATTATTTAACAAAATATGCAAATGAGTTAGGTTTTGATTATTTCCTCCCAAAAAAATAAATCACCTCTTTAAACAAAACCAAAGTTTTGTTTTCTCATACGCACAATGCGAATGACTAATTATCGCCTTTTCGACCCAGAGTGACCTCTTTAGTGTCCTCTTATCTTCGGCCTCTTCTATCTCTTGAAAAATTTCTTCCTGAGCGTGAATTATCTCTTCCTCTTGAATTTCTATCTCTTGAACCCCCATCCCTCGAACTTCTGTCGTTGTCTCGAACAATATTAATTTTATTTAGATAAGGTAATTCTTCTTCCTTAATGTCAACATTTTCACGATTTAAAATATTTGAAAAATTTTCATAATCTCTTGAAGCTAAAATATTTATTGCAATTCCTTCCTTTCCAGCACGAGCAGTCCTACCAATTCTATGAATATAATCACTAGAAATTGAAGGAATGTCATAATTGTAAACGTGAGTAATTCCCTTTATGTCAAGTCCTCTTGCAGCTACATCAGTACAAACTAAAATATTTAATTTTTTATTATCATTAAATTCATTCAAAACTCTAATTCTCTTATTTTGTTCAAGCCCGCCGTGAATAGCCTTTGCAGTGATTCCAATATTATTCAAATTCTTTGTAACAAAATCAGCATTTTTTCTAGTCGCGCAAAAAACCATAACCAAATGTGACTTTTCCTTTTTCAATAAGTGAACAAGTAAAGAAAATTTTAATTGATCTGGAACATCATAATAAACTTGTTTTAATTTTGTATGATCAACATGCGATTCAACCGAAACTTCAACTGGCTTGTTTGTATATTTTTTTGCCAAGTAATCAATATCTGAAGAAATCGTCGCTGAAAACAGCATAGTTTGTCTTTCTTTTGGGCATTCATCAATAATTTTTCCAACATCTCTTGAAAAACCCATATCAAGCATTCTATCAAACTCATCCAAAACTAAAATTTCAACTTTTCTTAAACTCAAACTTCCTCTGTTTAAATGATCCAAAATTCTTCCAGGAGTTCCAACGAGAACGTCAGTTCCACGCATATTTCTAGTTTGACTTTCAATATTCACTCCACCATAAACTGAAACTACTTTCAAATTTCCTTTAGAAAATTGTTTTATTGAATCAGCAACTTGAACTGCAAGTTCTCTTGTTGGTGTAAGTACAATCGCCTTAACTTTTTTTTCTGGAGCAATCTTTTCAATAATTGCTGAAGCAAAAGCTAAAGTTTTACCGCTCCCAGTTTTTGAAGCTCCAATTATATCTTTTCCCTTAAGTGCTAAAGGAATTGTTTTTTCTTGGATTTCCGAGGGAGTATCAATTTTCATGCCTTCAAGTGTCTTTAACACTTTCTCGCTTAAGCCTAGTTTTCTAAATTTGTCCATTTTAATTTGATAATATTTTTTAGAAACAATACACGATTGAAACTTCTATTACTTTTGTTGATAACAAAAGTCGTTTATAAAACTATTCATTACTAATGAGTCAAAACAAACTTATAATCATGAAAACCTTTTTAAAACTACAATGACATAAATTATTTGTACGGTCTCGTAGGCTAATGGTAGACCCTCTCGTTTACACCGAGATGGCGCAGGTTCGATTCCTGCCGGGACCATTTCTTTTTTGAATCGAATCAAGCCATTGGCGCAGGCGATTACTTTGACATTCAATTATGCCGAAGGCTAGAATGGCGGGGTAAGAGTAGAGTCCTGCCGGGACCATTTCTTTATTTTGCAGGAATCGTTCGATTCCCGAGCATCTTCTGAAATTTCAATAAATGAATGAAATGAATTTAGAAATTTCACGGAGTGCAAGTTGTCCGGGACCATTTCTTTTTTGAATCGAATCAAGCCATTGGCGCAGGCGATTACTTTGACATTCAATTCTTTTAATGCTACAAATAACAAACTTATTTTCTATTGCCAAACTTTTATAAAGAATTTTAGCTAGAATTTATTATGAATATTCAAAATTCAACAGGACCAATGAACCCAAAATACAATCCTGTAAATAATTCTCCAGTAAATCCCGAAGAAGAAAAGAAAAAATTTGAAAAAACAAAAAAAGAAATAGAAAAAATTAAGGATTTTGCAATTAAAAAATTCAAATATATTTTGTCCCTTGGAATTTTGCCACCACAATCAATTCCAAAATGGATTGAGGAAGAAGAAGCACCTGAAGAAAGTAAAGATTCTGTTCATTTAGCAATCATTATTCCAGATGAAAAAATTAAAGAAACTGGGAAAATAAAAGAAGAATTAATTAAAGAAATTCAAAAATCAAATGAAAAAGTTTGGCTTCACATAATGACGCCTGCTGAAATTTGGGAAATTGCAATGGATCAAAAGTTTGATTTGTCAAGTGCAATTGCTATGTCTTACCCACTACACGACACAGGAATTTTGGGAGCTCTTCGTGTTGCTGAAATTCACAAATCATTAGTTATTCAAAAATTTGAGAAATATGTTGTGAGTTATGTAGTTGGTGGAAGTTTAGTTCGAGGAGACGCAATCAAAACTAGTGATGTTGATGTTTTCATAATTATTAATGATACTGATGTAAAACGTATGCCAAGACGTGAATTATTAGAAAGACTTAGAGGAATAATTTATCAATACATTGCAGAAGCAAGCCAAATTGCCGGTGTAGAAAACAAACTTGAGCCACAAATTTATTTACTAACTGATTTTTGGGATTCTGTTAAAGACGCAAATCCAGTTATCTTCACTTTCATTCGTGATGGAGTTCCACTTTACGACCGAGGAACATTCATGCCATGGAAAGCACTTTTACGAATGGGTAAACTTAAACCAAGTCCAGAAGCAATTGATATGTTTATGTCTATGGGAGACGGAGTAATTCCAAGAAGTAAAAGAACACTACTTACAGAAATTTTTACAAACATTTTTTGGGGTGTAACAACTCCGGCACAAGCAATTCTTATGCTTAATGGATGTCCACCACCAACTTCAAAAGAACTAGTTAATGATTTCAAAAAAGAATTTTACGCAACAAAAATGATTGAAAAGAAATATGTTGACTTCCTTGAAAAAGTTGTAAAAACATGGAAAGATTATGAACATGAAAAAATAAAAGAAATCTCTGGAACTGAAATTGACAAGTTGCTAAAAGGAACTGAAGAATATTTGAAACGATTAAAAGAATTAAGAATTGAAATCGAAAAAAAATACCAAGAAAAAACAATTGAACAAATTTACAAAGATGTAATGGATTTAATGAAAATTATTATAGGTAAAAAATCCCAAGAACAATTAGTTCTTTCTTTTGAAAAAGATTACATCAAAACAGGTAAGTTTTCAAAGCAACATTCAAGAATCTTAAACGATTTGATTAGTGCAAGACAAGAATTCAAGAAAGGTAAATCAGATTCGCATAAGATTGATAGAGCAAGAAGAGATGCAGAAATTTTAATGAGGGATTTGAATGAATTTGTTCAAAAGAAAGACATGGTTTCAATAAACAAAGGAAAAATGGCAATCAAATTCAAAGATAAAGTCGTTGAGCTTTTGAATGCAGGAGAAAAAACTTTCTTGTTTGAAGCAGGTAAAGTAAAGAAAATAACAAATAAAATTGAAGATTCAACTCTTGAAGAATTAGAAACTGCCGTTCAAGAACAACATGATAAAGAAACAGTCGAAATAAAATCAAAAATCTTTGAGATTTTGAAAAAAGAATACGGAGACTTTGAAATAATTTTGTAATATGATTGAAAAAGTAATTCTTGTTGATAAATTTGATAATGAAATTGGAGAAGAAGAAAAACTCCTCGCTCATAAAAAAGGACTTTTACATCGAGCAATTTCAAATTTTGTTTTCAATTCCAAAGGAGAACTTTTAATTCAGCAACGAGCACTTGAAAAATATCATTGTCCTGGACTTTGGGCGAACACTTGTTGTTCTCATCCAAGACCAAATGAGAAAACAATTAATGCAGCTTATAGGAGATTACCAGAAGAAATGGGTTTTTCTGCACCATTAAAATATATTGGAAAATTTATTTACAAAATAAATTTTGAAAATGGTTTGACAGAATATGAAATTGATCACGTTTTCAAGGCTATTCATGACGGAAAAATCAATCCAAATCCAAATGAAGTAAATGATTACAAATGGATTAATCCAAAAATTTTAAAGAAGGAAATTAAATTAAATCCAAAAAATTATACAATCTGGTTAGATATTGCTCTAAATTTATTTTTTTGAATATTTTTCTTTTAATTTAATGGCAACATCATACGCATTTTTATGAATTAGTTTGTCAACATTTCCACAACTAAATAAAAATCCATTTAGATACTCTTCTCCCATTTTTTCAAAATGTGATTCAATTGTTTTTTTAGGTTTACCAAATGGAACTTCGTTCCCTTCTCGTTTTTTTGTCAAGTAAACAGAATACGAATTAAGTTCTTCCACATTTAATTGATTTAGACGAGTATTTGCATTAAGTGCGTGATAAAATCCCATAAAAAATCTTGTGATTTCCTCTTTCATTGGTTTACTAAACAAGTAAACTATTTAAAAATTTTTGTAGTAAATTTATTTCTTCTTAAAAATTAAACCACTAATCCAAGAAATCAAAGCACCAATTGCTGCAGTGAATAATGGTGAAAAAACCAAACTTGCATAAACTCCAACCTTTGCAAACGTCCTAACAACATTTGGGTCAACTCCTTGTTCTGCTGCAAGTCTAATAGCTTCTTCTATTTTTTCTGGAAAAACATAAAATGAAATTATTCCAATAATTGCAGAAATTATTCCATAAAAAGCTCCCAAATAAGCTCCATGTTTTGCCGAAGCTTTTTCATCTTCCTTATTTTTTACAACTTGATAACCAACATATCCAAAAACAAGAATAGTAATAGCCCAACTAATAATCATGTAAAAAACTTTGCCCATTAAATTTTGTAAATCAAGAACCATGTTAAGAAGTGCCCAAATCAAAAGGAAAATTAACGGAAACTCAATCACTTCCCAGATATCTTTGAAACTTTTCTTCTTTTTCATTTTATTATTAATTCTTTTTTATTTTTAAAATTATACTTTATTTTCTAAATTATTTTTTTCAATTTTTGAGAAATCACCTAACACTGCTTTCCAATCCGAAGCTAAATCCTCTTTATCTTTCTGGAATCCTTCTTCAATACTCTCAAATTCTATTTTTTTATAATTTTGTTCTGGAAAAAATAAATAAGAAAGTGAATTAAATCCTTTTTCAAAGCTTTGAATTCCTCTGTAAATAAGATCAATATATTTATTATTCATAAAATTTTAAAGTAAACTTTCTTTTAATATTTTATGAATTTAATTAATACTACAAAAACAACCACTCAAAAATCAAAATTCATTAGTTATTTATTCAAATTAAATTCTTTGGAAGAATTAAAAGAAATTATTGAATTTGTAAAGTCAGAAAATAAAAAAGCCTGTCATGTTTGTTATGGGGTTTTCTTTGAAAAAGAAGAATCTTTCAAAAATGATGGAGAAGTAGGAAATCCTGGTAGAATTCTTCTTGAAATTTTAAAAAATAAAAATTTGAATTCACATATATTAATTGTCGCAAGAATTTATGGTGGAATAAACTTAGGACCAGCAGGAGTTGGAAAAGCATTTAGGGAATCTGGATTAAAAGTTATCGATAACAAGTAATAAAAAGGGAAATAAACTTTTTCTTTTATGAAGTACTTATTTATTTTAGGAAGAAATCACGAACTATCAATTGCAGAAATTGAAGAATATTTAGACAAGATTGAAAATCCTATAAAAAAATTAACACAGGTAAACAATGGTTTACTCGTAGAAGTAGAAAACCCTCTTTTAGAAAACACAATCACTTATTTAGGCGGAACAATTTCAATTGGAGAGATTTTAACTTCTGGAACTGAAAAATTAATTTTTGAAAAATTAGATAAAATAATGATTTATCTTGGAGAAAATAATAAATTAACTTATACATTGTGGGATTTTTCTGAAATTGGAGAATTAACAAAAGAATATCTAAAACAAAGATTCAAAGAAGAAAAATTAAAAGCGACTTTCAAAGGCTTAACAGGAAAAATAAAAAATCAAGAAGGAGAAAAAGACGAAAAGCCATCTTCAAAATTAATAGAAGAAGAATATTTTATTTTTCAAGAAGAAGGAATTGAATATTTTGGAAAGATAACAGAAAAATGTGATTATGAATCAATTGAAAATAGAGACATGAATAAACCTGTGAGACGTGAATCTTTGGCAATTTCTCCTCGTTTAGCAAAAATTTTAATTAATTTGGCAAAATTAAAAACTGGAGATAAATTACTTGATCCATTCTGTGGAGTTGGAGGAATTATGCAAGAAGCACTCTTACAAAACATGACTGCATTAGGAGTTGACAATGATGGCGATGCAATAAAAGGTGCACAAAAAAATTTAGAATGGTTTGGATTCTCTCCTGAAAGTTATGAATTAATTCATTTTGATTCAACAAAAGTTAGTATTTCTCCTGTAACTGCTGTTGCAACTGAACCAGATTTAGGAAATATTTTAAAAAAAATTCCAACAAAAGGAATGGCTGAAAACACATTAAAAGATTTTGAAAAACTAATTGTTCAAGTAATAAATAATGTAAAAAAGATGGTTGAAGGTAGAATCGTTTTTACTTCCCCGTATATTCGAATAGGAAAAAAACGTTTATCTTGTAATATTGAAAATATTTGTGAAAGAACTGGGTATCATGAAGTAAGAGAAAGCTTACCAGAATTTAGAGAAAATCAAGTCGTTGGTCGAATGATTTATGTTTTAGAGAAAAATTAATATGGGAAAAAATTTATAAACTCTTTAGTGGTTACACTTTCATGACAATTAAAAAAGCTATAGATAGTTTGTTTAAACAAGATGAAATTATTCCGTTTGAAGAAGGAAAGAAAATTTTTGATTCATTAGGAATTGATTTAGACAAATTAAAATTAACTAATTGGAAGGATAATGATTATCACAAAAGTTTTGAGAATCTAGAATTAACGCCTTATATGGATGTTAACGAAATGAAAATTAAAGTTACTGGAAAATATAATGTAATTCCTTGCGATTGGCATTTACAATATCAAGAAAAAGGAATATCTCCCCAAGGTAATGAATACAAACATACACGTAAAATCAAAATTAATACTTTTGGTAGAATTAAGAAATAATTTCTGTAATTCTTATCGCAATATTTATAAACTAATTTTATTGTAAACTCATATGGTAACTGGAAAAGTCGTACAATTTAGAAGAGGAAGACATACTGTAACAGAGAAACATATGTTAATTGAAGTCGATGGTGTAATGACTAAAGAAGACGCTTCTAAATTAGTTGGAAAATCTGTAGAATGGAAATCTCCAGCAGGCAAAATAATTAAAGGAAAAGTTGCTGCAGCACATGGAAACAAAGGTGTAATTCGAGCTATTTTTGAAAAAGGGTTGCCCGGACAAGCTGTAACAACAAATGTTGACATAAAATAAAATGGCATCACTTAGAAAAGCAAACGCATATTCAAAAAGATCAGTAACTCCTAATACAAGAGTTTCTAAAAGAAGACAAAAATCTTTTGTAAAAGTAGTTCCTCCTCAAAAAATTGTAAAATTTGAAATGGGAAAAATTTCTCAATATAATCAAGGAAAATTACCTCACATTTTAACAGTTGTTTCTCTTGAAGATGTTCAAATTAGACACAATGCTTTTGAAGCTTGCCGTCAATATATCAATAAAAAAGTTGACAAACAATTTAATGGACAATACATGTTTAAGGTAGTTCCATTTCCACACCACATTCAAAGAGAAAACAAAATGCTTACTGGTGCAGGTGCTGACCGTATGCAAACAGGTATGCAATTATCATTTGGTAAGTCTACTGGTAAAGCAGCAATCTTAAAACCAGAGTCAAAGATTTTTGTTCTTGCTCTTCCAAACGAAAAATCAGTACAATTCACAAGAAATGTTCTAAAACAAATAAAGGCAAAATTACCTTGTAAAATTAGAATTGATTACTCAAAATTAGAAGAGAAACCTCTTAAATAATTTTATTTTTTTAAAATAATTCAAATATTTTTTTCTATGCAAAATATTAATGTCACCATTATGTAGGAATAACAAAACAAAACATTTATATAGTTTAAATTTTTATCTTATCTATGACAGAAGAAAAAGCAAATGAAAAAACTCCTGAAGAAATTGAAGCAAAAAGAAAAGAAACTACAAGACAATTAAATCTTGGATTCTTGACAAGTCAATCTGTAAATGATTCTTATATTGCTGCAATTGGAACTAATGAAAGAGAATATGGAAATTCAATAAAAGAAGCAACTCAAACTAATTATCTTAAATCTTTACAGAATATAGATTCATATACTGGTAAAATTTTAGGTCAGATGATTGGACAAAATGCTGCAAATAAATTTGAAAAAGGACAAGATATCTATGAATCACAAATGTTTTCTCCAAAAGCATATCTAAAAAATATTCAAAAACAATACGAAGCTGCAGTTAATGGAATTAAAGTTACAGATTTAACAGCTCTTATGGGAATTAAAGATATACACGAAAATAACATTTCTAAAGAAGATAGAGAATTAACTCTTGCAGAATTCAGCAAAAAAAATGCTAATCTTTATGGAGACTTAGTAGAAAATTATTTACTTAATGTTCAACAAACAGGAATTGCAAATTCATTAATGCAAAATTCTGCATTTAGAAAAGACACACTTGAGAATATTCTTAAAACTGATTTAAAAAAGTTAGAAGAAGAAAACAAAAAACAATAAAATGATAATCAAAAAAGAGAGTGATTTAAAAAAATTAGTTTCCCTAAGTGATAAATGGGCTTTTGGAAAGGTAAAAATTAATGACAAAGATGGTTTTATGCTTCCTCCAGAAGGAAGTACAGCAAAAATTATTGTAAAATATAGAGACGCATTTAATATTGAAACATATAATATTTCAGATTCAACCTCTCCAATTTTTCCAATAAAAGAAGAATTAATTGATAGAGAACATATTTTTTACAAAGAAGCAAAACATTTTTACAATTTAGTAGTTCCCGAAAAAATTAATCCTTTTTGTTAATTATTGTTTCTCAACAATTTTTTTAACAAGAGCAACCATAACTTCTAAAAATTCTTCAGCTCTTTTTTGCCACATGTCAATTTCTATTCCTTTCAAATCATATATTTCTCTGTGATCAATTTGCTTATGTAATTCAAAAATATCTTTATACCATAAAACATATTTCATCTTTAAGAGTCCCCTGTCAACAAAGGCTTCTTTCAAATCAATCATAACGTGTTCTGGAGAAGGCGGAAAATATCCAGCAGCAATTAATGCTCCATGTGCTGAATCAACCATTGACCAATAAAGTCCATCAATTGCAGTCAATTCTGCAGCTTTACTTCTTGCAATATGGCTTGGTGCTCTCTGTAAACATTGATAAATTGCTTCAGGAGTTCCTTTAATTTTTCCCTGTGCCATCAAAAATTTTAACGGTTCAACAAATCCAGCATGATCAAGAATAACTTCTCCATGTCTAATCGCATTCAACACAACAGGGTCTCCCCTAAGTAAACCTTCCCACCAAGTACTCAACTTAACTGTATTAATATGCAAATTTCCTCGATAAGGATTAGCTTTCATTAATTTTTCAAGTTCTTCACGGTACCAAGCAGTAAGTTCTAAATCCCAATTAATCGCAACATCATCAATTAAAACAATAATATCAATATCTGAATTGTGTGAAATTGTTTTTTTCTCAACCGAACCAAAAAGAATTACAGATTTTATTATTTTATCAAAAAGTTTGTACACCTTTGCAGCAAAATCAACAGTGATTTCATGATCAGTCATTAATTTTAATGTCTTAATTTCTTTTTTCTTTTCTTCTTTTTTATCTAATTTATGTTTAGATTTTTTAGAACTAGTTTTCTTTTTTATTTTTTCTACCATTTTCACCTCTTTAATATTAAATATTTTAACTTTTTAAAAGTTGTTTAAAATCCTCCGCCCATTCTTCCACCTGATTGTCCTCTTTGTCCACCAAGTTCTTTTGGTAAACTAGAAAAACCAGCTCCAAACATTTCATAGTGTGTACTTGGAAGCATTTGACCATAACCTTCTAAATAACTTTGTTGAAATCCCGCGGCTCCAGCCCATGTTGTACCTTCACCTGATGAATAAATTGGAGAACCGGCAGCTTCTAAAAGTTGTGCGTATGGCATTGTTCCAAAAGCATTAATCCAACCTCCAACTTCATTAATTTTTCTAGCCCTTTTACCTTCGTCCCCCAAAGCTTCTAATAATTCTTTAACAGGAACATTTCCCATACCAATTGGTAAGTGAACATCCGCATAACCAAAATTATCAGTTAGGTGAACGTGTTTAACATATTCTTTTACTTTTTCAGCTTCCTTAACTAAATCTTCATCAGTGTAACCAAATTTCTTTGAAATATTCAAGTGACCAACATCAAAAGTAACACCAATTAATTTTTCTGCCATCTCTTTTGCTTTTGCTTTTGACATTTTTCCCTGCTCAACTGCTTTCTTTTCAAATTCTTCTCTTGATGCAATAACCAATTTTTTCAAATCTTCCCCTTGACTAAATCCAAATCTTCCCTGATCCAAATTTTCAATTGAAATTACTGGTGCACCTTCCTTGTATTTATCGTAAGAATGAAGTGCGACATTTGCAAAAGTTTCAGCAGCTTTTTTTGTTGCAAATTCTTCTACTGGTACAAGCATATTTGGATTTGCTTTTCTAATATCTTCAGCAAAAAGTTGAATGGCTCTTGATTGTGTATTTAGACTATTAATTTTTGTAATAGCATCCATCTGTTCATGTTCAGGTAAAGATCTTAATTTCTCTTCTGTATAACCAAGCATTTGATTTTTTTGAAATCTTTTTATTGCGTCTTCAAGTTTTTTCTTATTTTCATCATTTGCATGTCTATAAGCCTTGTCAAATAAACTATTAACACCTAAACTAGCATCTTGTAAATAAGCCTCAGCTACTTGCAAATCCATTACAGCTTTTTGGTGCTCTGGTTCCAAATAATTAATTTGGTCCGGGTCTCTTTTAACAGCTTGTAAATAATGTGTTAATTGAGGATGAACATTTGCTAAAATTTTATCTGCAGATTTATTTTGATAAATTACTTGATCAACTTCTTTCCTCCATTGAGTAGCATTTGCTGCCTTAAGCATTTTTTCTGGAGAAGAGACATCTTCTATAACTTCTCCCTTTTCATTAAATTCTGGAGAAAATTGTCTTGATTCTCTGACAGGTCTTGCTTCACCAGTCTCTTTATCAACGGCAATTAAAGTATCATAATCTTTTTTTCTTTTTCCTGTTTCTTCATCTATTTTAAACTTCCAAGTAGAACCATGATAATTTGAACCGTGAATCGTAACGGGCATATTGTTTTTGGGGTCAATATAACCTGCTTTCTCAACAACATCTTTTAGTTGATTTTCAACTAATTTTTGTTGATCTGCATCCCAACCTTTTTGTCCAAATCCTGCAGGATCAATTCCTTGAACTGGTGCATGAAGTGAAACTTTTGCTCCAGCAAGTTGTGCTTTTCGACGCATTTCATGAAAATGTTCTTTTGGAATGTTTTCAAAATGTTCCGGATTAAGTGTTCCAACTTCAATTGGAATAACACCTTGATTCAAAGCTTTACTCAATTCTGCAAGTTGATTTACAACTGTTGGATTAACTGTAATACCCATTTGTCCAGAAGAAATTAAATTTGATTGACCCAAGTAAGGACTGTCTTTTCCAGGAGTAAATGCAAGCGGTTGATAAATATCATTGATTTTGTATCCACCACCAAAAGTATAATCACCTGCCATAAAAATTATAGAGAAATCATATTTATATATTTGTTGAATTAGTTATTATTATATTTTTTATTTTCATATTTCTCTCGCATCTGTTCTTGTAAATTTGGGAGTAAAAAATCTTCATCATTTTTTCTTTTTTCTCTTAAATATAATTTTTTTTGTTCTTCAAGTAAATCTTTTTGCATCAAAAGTTCGGGAGGACGAACTTCATTTTCAATTTTTGTTTCATATTCTTTTTTTCCTTCCTTAAAAACTGAATATTCTACTTTTTCGTTATCCTTATTTTCAAATGATTTTGTTTTTGGAAGAATATCTTCCAAACTTGAAGCGACTCCTCTTTTTTCAAGAGAAACTTTAACGGGAGAATTCATTCTTTCGATTAACTCTTCTTCCAAAAATATTTCTTCTTCTAATGGAGGCAAATCATTTTTTATCTTATTAAAAATTTCAGTTACATCCAAATTTTTTGAAATTTCCTTAATTTCTTTTTCTTCTTTTTCATTATCTTCAACTTTTTCTTTTTCCTTCTTCTCTTTCATATTTTTTCTAAGAAAAAGAGATATTTAATCTTTACTTTAACTAAAATTTATAAGTCAAGTTAACATTAAATTTAAGATGGAAAAAAAAGAGAAAAAAATTGACTACAAATATAATTTAAAAGAATATTTTAAGACATTAAAAAATTATAAATTGTTTGTTTTTTTAGCTTTGATTGTTGTATTAATAACTGAATTTTTATTTTTGGCCGATAAATTTTTGTACAAAAAATTAATTGATGATTCAGAAAAATTTATTTCTGGAGCATTGAATCAACCAGTTTTTGTTGAAAATTTATTAATTTTAGCATTGGTTTTTGGGATAATAATAATTGTAAGAAGTTTTGGTCGTGCAGGCTATGATTATTTTACTGCAATCATAAATCCAAAAATATCTGCAGAACTTAGAAAAAAATATTTTAATCACGTTTTGTCTTTAGATATTAAATTTCATAATAGACATAAAACGGGAGGATTACTTTCTAAATTAAGTCGTGGGGTTGCCGCATTTGGAAATTTAAATTCATTTATTCTTTGGGGGCTTTTACCACCAATAATTGGTTTAACTATTGTGATTATTTCATTTTCTTTTATCTCAATAACCCCAATAATTATTTTGATGATAACTTCTATTTCATTTGTATTTTATAGCCTCTGGACATACAAAGAACAGAATAAAATAAAAAAAGAAGCAAACAAATATTCAGATATAGAAAATTCTTTTATTAATGATTCCTTGACTAACGTTGAGTCGATAAAATATTATGGTAAAGAAAAAAAATTGGAAAAATTGTATTCCAAGATATTAAAAAAAGTTCAGAAACTCTCAACAAGATTCAATAAGTTTTATTCAAAAATTGAGCTTATTCAATTATTAATTTTTGGATTTGGAACATTGGCAATTTTATTTTTTGCAGTAAAAGATTTCTTGAAGGGAAAAATAACTTTAGGTTCAGTTGTTTTAATTTATGGTTTATTTGGACAAGTTACTGGGAGTTTACATTATTTAATTTGGGGGATTAGATCAACTTCACAATCACTTACTGATATGCAAGAACTTTTAGAATATGGGAAAATACAAAACGAAATTAAAGATAAACCAAATGCTAAAAATTTGAAAATTAAAAAAGGAGAAATTGAATTTAGAAATGTTTCATTCAAGTATGAAGAAAAAGAAAATGAAAGAGAAATTTTTAATCATTTTAATTTGAAGATAAATCCTCAAGAAAAAGTAGCATTAGTTGGACATTCAGGCTCAGGAAAAACAACTGTTGTAAAATTATTAAATAGATTTTATGATGTTGAGTCTGGGGAGATTTTAATTGATGGTGAAGACATTAGAAATTTTAAACAAGAAAGTTTACGTAGCGAAACTGGAATTGTGCCACAAGAAGCAATTTTATTTGATGATACAATTTATAATAATATTTTATTTTCAAAGCCTTCTGCAAAAAGAGAGGAAGTTTTGAAAGCAGTTAAATTAGCACAATTAGAAAAATCAATCAAGAATTTTCCAAAAGGATTAGACACAATTGTTGGAGAAAGAGGGGTTAAACTTTCAGGCGGAGAAAAACAAAGGGTTTCTATTGCCAGAGCAATTTTAGCAGACAAAAAAGTTTTGGTTTTAGATGAAGCAACAAGTGCACTAGATTCTGAAACTGAAAATGAAATACAAAAAGCACTTGAAAAACTCCTTGAAGGCCGTACATCAATTATTATTGCACATAGACTATCAACAATTATGAAAGCAGATAGAATAATTGTCCTAAAAGAAGGAGAAATTATAGAACAAGGAAGTCATCAAGAATTATTAAGAAAGAAAGGGGAGTATTACAAGCTTTGGGAAATGCAAAGTGGAGGATACTTGAAAGATTAATTATTTCTTTTTTTCTTTGGAATAAGTTCTAGCGTTTCATCCAAATTTTTGAATTCTAAAATATCATGATAAAGATGATTTTTTTCTAAAAAATGTTTTACAGATTCAAATTCTTCTGTGCTAAGTCCAACAAATTCTTTATCTTCAACTTTCTTGTCAATTTCTGAATAAGAATATTTTTTCAAATACCGTCCAATTCCACCTTTATCTTGAACTTTGAAAAATTTAGAAACTGTATAAATTCTTTCATGCTCTTTTGAAATTTTGTCAGATTTCCTAAACACCAAATAACCAATTTCCTCTTTTAGTATCATGCCATGATAAATTCCTTCCAAAATAGGAAGTTCTTCGTGGAAGATTGCAGAATCTTTATCAGGAAAGGAATTCTTGCATATTGTACAAATGTGTTTAGTCATATTATTACTTAATTCAGGAATTTATAAAAATTTAGCTAATCTAAAAAATCAGAAAATTCTTTCGGCTCTAATCTGTTATCTGAATTTTTCCCTCCAAAAAAATGGTGTTGTTGAATCATGTGGGAAACAATATTTGAAAATTTAATTTTTCTGTTATTTTTAGTATTGGTTAATTCATACAATTTGTATCCTTTGATAAATTCTTCATTCTCAAAAATAGAAAAAGGGCATTTATAGAGTTCATCAATATAATTTACAATCTTTGCATTGACTTTCAATCCATTTAATTCAAAATCAATACTAATGGGCTTTACATTGAATTTTCCCGTTGCATAATTATATTTATTTCTTCCGTAATCTATAACCTCAAATTTATTTTCATTTTCTTTTTTCCATTTTTCAATTCCATCTTCAGTCAAATCAACTAAATAATCCAAGGTTAATCCTGTAAAAACAAAATTCAATCCATTTTCCTCCATTGATAGATTATCTCTTTTGTAAGCTTCTCTAAATTTAAATAAATCTTTTCCATAATAATTCGTCTTCCAAATTAATTTTTGAAATTGAATATTTGAATCTCCTTTTTTTGTATCTAAATAATATTGAGTTAAAGCTTTTCCAGAACAAACTCTTTCTAATTTCTTTAATTCTTCATCTGTTAAATCTTCAATATATTTACTCATACATTTATTTAATTCAGGAATTTATAAAAATTTAGCTAATCTAAATTAATTCTATTTTTCAATTTTGAATTATTTTTTAGGATAGATTTTAGAAATTATTTTGCAGCAATCGTCTGATTGTAAAAAATTATTTCTTAGATATAGACAAAAAAGAATAAAAATTATTACTTGATAGGTTTCATTTCATTCCAAGCCATTTCAAACATCTGTTCTAGTGCTTGAGCAAAAAATTCAGTATTAATCCAAACTCCAACGTCATAGTTAGGATGGAATTTTTCATCATCTAAAAGCATAAACATTAATTGATTACCATCAATAATTGTAAATCTTGCCTTAATTTTGTCTAATTTTCTAACTTCAGCAACTTTACTTAATTCACGAGCAACTTCAATATTATTGTTATCAATTGGAGCAGCAATTCTAATTACAACTCCTCTTTTCTTAACTTTTTCAAGCGAAGGAAGTAATGCTTCTAATTTTCTATTTAATCCTTCTCCTGTTGTAACCATAGTTATTGTTTTTTCTGCGTCACGAACCATCATATCTAAGTGGTTGTATAAATTTTGTCTACCTTTCAAGCTACCAGATAAATCACTTGGTTCAACAAATTTAATCCCTTTAGTAAATAATCCAGTTAATTCTTCCAAAACTTCATCGCCTTTCAAAGTTTCTAATCTCTTTGTTCTCTCTTTAGCTTCAACCATTAAGTTCTTTTTCACTCTTTCAACAACTTCTTCTGGTTTTAGAGCAACAAATTTGATTGGTTTACCAACTTTCATAATAATGAATCCTTTTTTCTCTAAAGATTCTAAAATATCATATGTTCTAGAACGAGGTACATCAGAAATATTCGATAATTCTCCAGCTGTCGAAGTTCCTCTAGAAAGAAGAGCTGTCCACACCTTCACCTCGTATAAATTCAAGTCGAAAATTTTTCTCAACCTTGATAAAAACTCATCTTTAACTATCATTTTACTTTAATTAACAAAAGTCTTTTTCCTTTTTAAAGATTGCTATCTTAGAAAAGTAATTAGTGAGAGTTACTCCCTAGTAGTTTAACTTTACAACAAAAGAACCATCTTTATCCTTAATTTTGAATTCAACTAAATCATCAGATTTAATCGACGTTTCCATGATTTTTATTTCTCTTGAACCAGTTCTTTCTTTCAAAAATTCAATTCCATTTTCAATTATTTCTTTTAATTCAGGAGAATAAATTTCTAAATCAATTGAATCTTCCTTGTTCAATCCAAGTTTTTTTCTAGTCGCTTGAATATTTCTTGAAAGTTCACGCATATATCCTTCGGCTTCTAAACCGGGAGTCATTTCTAAATCAAGTTCTACTTTAATTTCTTTTGATTCTTTAATTTCAACAACTTTAACATTTAATTCCTGCGCAATAATTGGTATAAATCCTGCCGGAAGTAATGTTGTTGATTCAATATCAACTTTTGAAAGAGGCCACTTTAAACTAGCATTATTTTGATCTCTTTGTCTTAAACCTTGAGAAACAATTTCTCTAACTAAATTCATTTCTTTTTCCAATTCTTCATCAATCAAAGAATCATCTGAATTTGGCCAATCTTGCAAATGAACTGATTTTTCTTTTCCATTCATGTCTTGGAAAACTTTTTCTGCTGCAAAAGGAATAATTGGAGCTAAAACTCTTGATATTTTTTCTAAAACGTACCTTAAAGTTTTTCTTGCATTTTCATTTCCTTCATTAAATCTATCTCTAGAATTTCTAACATACCAAGTTGACAAATCTTCTAAATATTTTTTAATCTCCGCACAAGCTTTTACTGTATTATATTCTTCCAAATATTTTTTAACAAAAGAAGATAATTTTTCTGTTATTGATAAAATCCATTTATCCATTACATTATCTGATTTTACAAATTCCAAATCTGAATCTTGTTTGTACTCATTATAAAAATTTCTAACATTATACAATAGAACCATAACTTTCTTGTAAATTTCTTGTAATCCTTTTTCTGAAAAATTAAAATTGTCAGCATTCATAACTGGGGACTGTAACAAGTAAAATCTTAAAGCGTCCGCTCCGTATTTTTCAACAACTTCTAGTGGGTCCGGATAATTCTTTTTTGACTTACTCATTTTTTGCCCATCTTCAGCCAAAATTGTTCCCGTTGTCAAAACATTTTCAAAAGGAATTTTATCAAATAAAATTGCTGAAAGTGCAATCATGTAATAAAACCAGGCTCTTGTTTGTCCAATATATTCTACAACAAATTGTGCAGGGAAATTAGTATCAAAAAATTCTTTATTTTCAAACGGATAATGAAATTGTGCAAAAGTCATCGAACCTGATTCAAACCAACAATCCAAAACTTCTGGAATTCTCGTATATTCTTCTCCATCAATTTCTAATTTAATTGAATCCAAAAAATCTTTGTGTAAATCAATTTCTACTCCTTCAGGCAAATTAGTTGCATATTGTTTTAATTCTTCAATTGAACCTAAAACTTTTATCTTTCCTGAAGTAGATTTCCAAATTGGAATTGCTGTTGCCCAATATCTATTTCTTGTAATATTCCAATCAGGTGCAGTTGTAATGTTATGTTTCATTCTACCTTCCTTAATGAAAGATGGAATCCAATTAATATTCATATTTAATTCTAAAAGTCTCTCCTTAATTTTTTGAATATCAACAAACCATGCTGGAAGTGCTCTATACATTAATTTTGTGTCACATCTGTAACAAAACGGATATTCATGTTCCATTTTCCTTGACGCAATTGCTTTTCCTGATTTCTTTAAATCAATTACAATTTCTTCATTTGTATCATGAATATATTTACCTGCATAATCAGTAACTTCACTTGTAAAATGTCCGGTTTCATCCACTGGTTGAACCATTGGAATTTTATATTTTCTACAAACAATATTGTCATCCTCTCCAAATGCAGGAGCAGTGTGAACAATTCCAGTACCGTCTTCAGCCGTCACAAAATCTCCCAAAATAAATTGAAATGCGTTTTCTGTATCTTTGAAATATGGAAATAATGGTTCATATTTTTGTCCTTCTAATTCCTTACCTTTCATTACTTTTGTAATTTCATAATCTTCCTCTGATTTGTAAAAGTTTTGAATTAATTCTTTTGCCATAACATAAGTATTTCCATCCGATTTGTCTTTCACAAAAGTATATTCTAATTCTGGTCCAACTGCCAAAGCCAAGTTTGATGGAAGTGTCCAAGGAGTTGTTGTCCAAGCAATCGCGTAAGTGTTTTCATATCCATCTAATTTGAATTTTACTGTAATTGTTATGTCTTTTACATTCTTGTAAGAATTATCCATTGCAATCTCTGACTTTGCTAACGGAGTTGAACACCTCGGGCAATACATTAAAATTTTTTCTCCCTCGTATAAATATCCTTTTTCATATAATTGCTTAAACGCCCACCAAACAGATTCAATATAATTTGTATCCATTGTTTTGTATCCGCCGGCAAAATCTACCCAACGACCAATTCTGTCAACATATTTTTCCCATTCATCAGCATAAGTCATTACTTTACTTCGACAAAAATTATTAAATTTCTGAACTCCCATTTCTTCAATTTCATCTTTTGAATTAATTCCAAGTTCCTTCTCTGCAATATTTTCAACAGGAAGTCCGTGACAATCCCAACCCCAATTTCTTTTCACATACATTCCATTCATCGTAAAAAATCTTGGAAAAACATCTTTTAGAATTGAAGCTAGTAAGTGACCGTAATGTGGCAAACCAGTTGCAAATGGCGGACCATCATAAAAAATATATGGCTTTCCATTTTTTGTTCTCTCTAAAGATTTTTTAAATATTTTTTCTTTCTTCCAGTAATCAATTATTTGTTGTTCGATTTCATTGATGTTTGTCATGGAAAATTGAGGTTTTGTGGTTTTATAAAATTTCGGTATTCATTATCAATTCAAAGTATAATAATACTTATTAACTATTTTTTTTATTTTAAATTATGTCAAATATATTTGTACGTTATGGAGTAATTGAAGGTTTTGTTGGACCGATGGCTTCAGGAAAAAGTTCCGCATTACTAAAAAGAGTTGACCCATTAAGATGGATTCCTGGGAAGAATTTTATCGGATTTAAACCAAAGACAGACAACCGAGAAAAACATTGTAGAAGTACAGAAAATTTCATTAATTGGATTCATATTCCTGCAAATGAACCAGAAAGAATTTTTGAATATGTAAACCAATCACACGACTTGGTTGCAATTGACGAAGCACAATTCTTTGATAAAAAGATAGTTGAGGTTATTTTAAAATTACAAAAATTAATGAAAAACATAGTTTTTGCTGGACTTGATTCAGATTTTCGGGGTGAACCCTTTGGAGCAATGAAAGAATTAATGTTTCATTCAAATGAATTAACAAAACTCCATGCAATTTGTAATAAATGTGGAGAACCAGCATATTACACACAGCGTTTAATCGAAGGAGAACCAGCCCCATACACAGCACCAATAGTTTCAATTGAAGGTAAAGGCAAAAAAGAAACATATGAATCCCGTTGTTTCAAACATCACGTTGTTCCAGGTAGAAAATAATTAGAAAAATTTAAATAAACTAAAAATTCTGCTTTCTAATGAATATATTAAACCCCTTCAGTAGAGAAGAGTATTATATGAAAAAATCTTTAGGTCAATATGGTAAAGAATTTAATTTATATAAATTCAAAACTATGATAAATGGGGCAGATAGTATAAAGTACTTTGAATTTGTTGGAAGAATAAATGGTTTTGGAAAAATTCTAGATGATGAAAGAATTATAGAAGAAAGAGCGTGGATGAGAAAAACCCATTTTGATGAAATTCCAAATTTGTATAATTTTTTAAAAGGGGATTTAAGTTTTGTAGGTATTAGACCAAAAAGTTTAGACACCTGGGAGGCATTTCCAAAAAAGCATGTAAAAAGAGCACTTCAATTTAAACCTGGGTTATTTGGAATAAATTATGCTTATACAAATTTGCGAGATTTCAAGGATTTAATTCAAGCAGAAGAAGAATATTTATCAAGAAAAGAAGAACAACCTTTGAAAACAGACATAGAATATTTTTCAAAAATAATATATAATAAAACTATTCTTGGAGAACGGAGTAGTTAATCACTTCTTAATCTTACTAAAACTTTCAACAACATCTTTTTCAACAAAGTGCATTTTCGAAGGTAAAATTATACAATAGGGTAATTGAACTCCGTCATATCCACGGAATTCTTCAATACTTCTGTAAAGAATTTTTCTGTCTTTTGTTCCCATTTTTTGGCAAACAATAAATTTCTTTAATGGAATATTATATTCTTCAGCAGCTTTTCTCAATTGTTTTAATGCATCCTTAAATTGAAGTCCAATATCCACCAAAATCAAAGAATGTGCTTCTTGACTCATGTTTTGTTGAACAATTTTCATAAATGAAGTAGGTTCAAAAGATTTTTTCCAAGCTGGCATTGATGCAACTTTTCCAAACTTGTATAATTGTAAACCAGTTTCAGCAACAGCATCAAAAATTGAAGCGTTGTAACAAACCTTGTATTTGATTCCAGTTTGACGGCATTCATCAAGTAAAGTAATATGTGTTGTAGCAGTTAAGGGTGAACCATAAACCAAAAGTGCAACGTTTAGTTTTTTTGCTTCATCTACAATACTCAAATCTTCAACTTTCTCACGACTTGCCGGAATAACTTTTTTCAAAATAATTTCTTCAAGTTGGTGTTTAGTATAAGGAAAATCAACAGTATAACTTTCTAAGTAAACTCTTTTACATTTGTTAATAGCATCAAGTCCTTCCTTTGTAATGCTTCGTTCATTTAATCCAAGACCAATTAAGTAAAGTGTCATAAAGAAAAAAGTTTATTTTGCTTTATTAGGGTTTTGGTTCAATATTTTTATCAACACACCAATCTTTGTAACAATTCTTATAATTTACAGGTAACCCAAAAAATTCATTAGTCGCAAAAGAAGCTTGTTCTAACTCAATCACAACTTCTTCATGAACTCCGCCATTTTGAAAATCTATGAGTCCAGATTTCAAAAAGAAAAAACCTGAAACAATAAATGAAAGGAGCATAATAATTGTTAACAATGCTAATTTCTTTCCTATCCTATTCATTTTCTACCTCCAAAAATTTTATTATTCCATTTTAGATATTTATTTGTCAACCAAAAAAATGCCTTTCCAAGTTGCCAAGTTCCAATAGAAAAAATAAATCCAAAAGAAGTTAATCCAATAAGTCCAAATAAAGCGGACAAGAATAGATCATTAACTGCTCTAGAATGAGGAACAATAAATCCAAAAATTACTCCTAAAATTGAAACAATTCCAGAAAAAATAATAGCCCAACTAGAAACAATTAATCCAATAATCCCGCCAAGTAGTCCTATCCACAACCAAAGAATCAAAAACAAATTTAACAAAATTAACAAAGTTATTTTCCAACCACTTCTTTTTCTCTTAATCTTTTTTTTCTTCTTTTCCTTCTTTTCAATTTTCTCAAATATTTCTTTTACTTTTTTCTTTGCATGCGCTACTTCCTTTTTGATATTTTTCCAAATATTTCGTCCAAGCTTTTTTGTATTAACCCAAAATTCAATTAAAGAAGAATTAAGTGAAACTTCCTTGTATTTATGTAATTCACGTCTAACTTCACGAGCAATCTCCTTTGGATTTCCAAGCGACTTTGCAATTTCACTCTCCTTTCTTTTTTTCCTTTTTCCAATTCTAAAGTGTTCTTCGTAGTCTTCTAATATTTCCTTAACGTCCTCTTCTTTAAGTCCAATTAAATGTTCCTTTAACTCTTGTAAAAATTCTTTTTTGTTCATTTTAATATTTCTTCAATCTTCTTTGTGAATTCCATCCATTCTTCTTTTAGTTTTTTTGCTTTTGTGTTTCCTTTTTTTGTCAAGGAATAATATTTTCTTGAAGGCCCCTCACTTGATTCCTTCAGGTAAGTTTCAAGGTAACCCTCGTTTTTCAATCTCTTAAGGATTGGGTAGAGTGTTCCTTCCGTAATCGAAATGTTTTTTGAAATTTTCTGGACAAGTTCATAACCGTAGTGATCCTTCTTTTCCAATATTGAGAGTACACATAAATCGAGTACACCTTTTTTGAATTGTGTGTCCATTTTCCATTGTATTGCTTAGTACTTTGTAAAACATAGTAGTATATAAATGTTTTGAAAATCCAAAACAAAATTAATTTATTTCTTCAAGCTTCTGCTTGTAACAATTGCAATAAAGAAAAAAGTAAACATAATCCAGTCCCGGTTAAACAAAAGTCCAAGGAGACCAACAGAGAGACCAATGTAAGTTAGGATGATAAAATATTTTCTACCAATCACTTGTTCATCGAGTGTTAGGCGCTTTAGAAACTCCCCTAAAGGAAAACCAAGCGCTAAAACTAAAACTCCAATTAGAATTTTTATGACCTCTTCCATAATAATATTTAATAAATCTGGTTTTTATATTTAATTATATGAAATACATTGTAGTAGCAGACAAATTTGACACAGCAGGGAGAAATATCCTAACACAGCTTCTAGATTTAGAGAAATTTGACTATTCAGTTTCAAACGGGAGTATTCTTGATTCAGCTAATTTAGACTTAGAAAAAATAAGTAAATATGATATGGTAATCTTTGCTTCAAAGCATAAATCAGAAACAAAAGAAAAAACTTTGTCACTGCACGCGCCAGGGAATTTCAGAGAAGTTTGGGGCGGAGGAAAGGAAGGTAGACTAAACCATGCTTCAGCACTTTTTCAAAAATATTTATTTCAAAAATTAAACGAAGAAAAAGAAAAATCCGGATTAACTAGATATAACGTAACACTCGAGTGCACGCATCATGGCCCATTAATTGATGTTCCTTGTGTCTTTATTGAAGTTGGCGGAACTGAAGAAGAATGGAAAGACAAAAAAGCAACTTTTGTTGTCGCTAAAGCAATTCGTGAGGCAATTTTAACTTACAAGCCAAATCCTTACAATGAAATTGCATTTGGAATCGGCGGACCACATTATTGTCCAGCCTTCAATAAACTGCAACTAGATTCAAATGTTGCAATCGCCCACATAATTCCAAAATATGTTTCTCCAATAACTGAAGAGATGATATTACAAGCATTCAATCAAACAATTGAAGAAATTGATTTTGCCGTAATCGACTGGAAAGGGGTGGGAAAAGCCGAAGATCGTGACAAAATAATTGAAATTCTAGAAAAAAATTATATCCCTTACAAAAAAGTAAGTGAAATAAAAAGATAAATAAAAATAAAAACTAAATTATTTTTTGGGTTTCTTCCAAGCAACTAATCCTATTACAATTAAGTAAAGAACTTTGCCTACTGTTGGTAAAATCATTGAAAGACTTGCCCAACCAGGATATTTCGCCTTTTCAAAAATTCTCCACATAGAAAGTATTAGAAGAATGAAAAGTGCAATCCAACCAAGAATTGGAATCAAAACCAAAAAGACCCATGCCCAATTGAATCTTCCCATCTGAAGAATCATTGACACATTAGCAAAAGGAATCCATGCAAGCCAAGGCCTCTTGTACTTTTGTTTTTTACCAATAGTTTGCCACGCCAACGCATGATAAACATAAATTGCAACTCCGAATAATCCTAGAACAACATTTCCCAAAACAAAAATCCAATTTGGAATAACAGGTAATAAATCTATAGCCATTTTCGCCTCCTTGTAAAATAAACAAGAACTATTACTTTATATTATTTGGGGAAATGGAAAATAAGGGGAAAAAAGGAAGATTAACAATATCCATAATCACATAGATCAATAGTTTTATTTCCTATTTGAATTGGTTTGCTAATAATATAAGATCCAAATACAGATAAATAAAATAAAAAAATTAAAAAAAAATTTAAACATATCCACAAAGAAACTATTTGCCAAAGTCTAATTTCATTTTTTGATAATTTTAGTCTTCCCACAATCCAAAAAAAGAAAGAATTAAGAATAGAAAGAAATCCCAAGAAAACCAAAGTATATGTAATTTTTTGATTTTTTTCTATTTCATCTAGAATTTGAATTTCAATTAATGAAACGCAATCTTCATAACTTAAATTTATTCCAAGAACAGTTTCAAAATCATTATTTAGAGAAAATTGACACGCTTTCATAGGAAGATCTAAATTATACCTAAGAGAAGAATATGAACTAGCATGTAAAGAGGCTAATACAAAAAATAATCCTGCTAAAACTGTAAGTATTTTTGTTAATTCAAACCAAGATTTTGCTAATTCAATTCCATCGTCTTTCATAATTCCTCAAGATATAAAGATTATTTAATTCTTTCTTCACTAAAAACAAAACGCCACAGCCCTAACTCACATTCCGTGAAAGCTGATATAAATTCACTTCGTTCATTTATTACACTTTCAGAAATGCTCGGATTTGAATCGGGTTCCCCTCGTTAAAACTCAATTAGAATATTTTACGCCCCAGCCGAGATTTGAACTCGGGTTACCGCCGTACTCTGAAAATGGTTGCGTTGAGACGCTAGATTCACCTCTTTCACCAAGATTAGAATCACCTCTTCTCAGATTATGTAATCTAATTTTCTTGAGAGGGCGGCGTACTTGGCCACTATACTACTGGGGCTTCCAAGATAGAAATTTTAATCTCCATCCAAATTATCGGAAATACCGATAACAAATATAATTTCTCTTCGTTTAAAAGGATTTTGTAAAAATCTTACTTCTTTTTCTTGTGAAGAATTTTTCCCAAATAATAAACAGAACCAAATACAATAACTCCAGGTAAAAAACTAATTCCAAGCGCCGGAAGAAGTAAACTAGTTCCAATTGTTCCAACAGTTCCAGCTCCAATAGATTCCAAAACTTGCATAGCCTTTGGAATACTTTTCTCAACATCTTTTTGAAGAGCATCAATTTGCATAATCATTTTACCTTTTTTCAAGATTCTAATTTTTTTATCTTCCTCAGAAACAATAACAACCAAGTTGTCTCCCTTCGCAGCACTAATTGCAGCACTGTGCCTTGTTCCATAATTCTTGAAAACTTTTGTACTCTTCACCCTAACGCCGTATGACTGCATAAATCCTTGTTTATCAATAATTACAGCCCCATCCATTAATGCAAGCGACTCAAGAAGTTTCGGGTTTTTAGTAACATTAAATGGCGGAACAGATTGATCAACTAATGGCTTATGTTCAATTTCACCAACTACAAAAAGTGCACCCTCTCCTCGCTTTGCAATACGTAGCGAAACCTGAATTAACGTCTCTTGAATTTTATTTATGTCCATAAACAGAATTAATCTATCATTTATTTAAATCTTATCTAAATATATTTGTATAAGATATTGTATTTTGAATAATCGTATTTATATATGGAACAATACTATTTTTCTAATGGAAAATGAAAAATGTCCTGACTGCAACAACACAGGAATTGTAAAAGATGCCTCTGGTGTTCACACTTGTTTTAAATGTCTAGTCTCAGGCAGACTCGATCAACATTCTGAAAAAATAAGAGAAAGTAAAATCAGACTTTAATTTTATTAAATAGCGCTACCCTGTTCGTATTCTGTGAAAGATTTCTAAATTCATTTCGTTCATTTATTACACTTTCAGAAGATTTTCGCCGTGACTTCGGTTCGAATCCATATTCGTTAAGTATAAAAAATAAATTTCTTTAATTCAATTAGTTCAGCGCTATAGTCTAGCGGTCAAGGATACGGGACTCTGAATCCCGTGACCCCGGTTCGAATCCGGGTAGCGCTATAACACAATTAATTTTATTTTTATATTTAATGAATCCTTTGTAATAAATCAAGAATCAGACTCTAAAGAGGGGGGAGAGGAGATTTTTTATCAGGAATATTTATTTTATAGAAATAATTATAAAGAATTTTTTACAATCTATTTTATGAATAAAAAATTATTTATTTTTTCTGGAATAATTATTATTTTGGTTTTGGCTCTTGTTTCTACATTTTTATTTCAAGATAAAACTTATTCAAATGAAGAAGTTTTAGAGATAGTTCATCCAGAAATTAAAAATTACTGTTTTAATCTTGATGAAAAAGCAATTTTTTCTCACTGTAATATCTGTAAAGGATATTACAAAGGAAATGTATCACAATTCAATTATGTTAAAGTTGGAGATTTTGAAGACATTCCCGTTGAACAAGGAGTTAGATACATTTTAGAACAAAGAGGAAATAATTATAATATTGAACTTCGTGTTCCCATTATTGCTGGAAGAAATGATAGGCCGGCTGGTTACTCAAAATTAAGTTTTGAATTAGATAAAGAAGGTAAAATCATAAATTCAAATATACCTGAAATTAATGAATGTGTCTCTCAATAGAGCTTTTAATTTCTCTATTCCAAAGTAAATAAGAATATTTTTATATCAAACTTACATTATTTTATCATGGTAATTGGAGCAACATTTTTTGTCGTGGCAGCATTAATAGTTTTTATCTGGGTATTTATTGAAGTAAAGCGATTAAAACATAAACTCTTTGCAATCTTTCTAATCGGCTTAATTCTTTTCACATACATTAGTTTTACCGTAAGTCTCAAGGGAAAAGACGTGGATTTCAAAACTGTTGATGGAATAATAAAAGCAGGAAAACTCTACATGTCTTGGTTGGGTTCAGTTTTCACAAACATAAAATCAATTACAGCTTACGCTTCAAAACAAGATTGGAAAGAATACAACGAATCAGTCGTAAATGACACGAGTAAAGTAGAAGAAATCTGGGCGAAGCTCTGAAAACTTTTATATACTCAAAATTACTATAGTTAACATGGCAAAAAAGAGTGTGAAAAAACAGGCCAAAGTGAAATCTCCAAAAGTTCAAACGAGAAAAGAGAAATTCACAATAAAAGCAATCGAACTAAGAGAAAGATTTTCAAGTAGACTCTTCATTTATTCTATTATCACTTTTGCAATTTCATTATTAATTTATTTCATAACAAATGAAGAGGTATTAATGGCATTCTTTGGGTTCATCGCAATAATCTCGGGTGCAATTGCAGTTTTATTCTTGATAATCTTTTTGATTTTTTTCTTCCTAGAAAAAATGAGCCTTGTTCCAAAAAGAAAGAAGGCAAAGAAAAGAAAGTAAATTATTCGTTTTCTAAATAGCTCCAATAATTATTTTTACCAATAATGATATGATCTATTACATTAATCCCGAGTAAATCTCCACATTCAATTAATTTCTTTGTAATTGAGATATCTTCTTCAGATGGCGTTGATTCTCCAGACGGATGATTATGAACAAGAATAATACTAGAAGAAGACGATTTAATTGCAGACTTAAAAATTTCCCGCGGATGAACAATTGAAGCATCCAAAATTCCAACTGAAACATTCTCTATTTTAATTATCTTATTTTTTGAATCAAGTAAAAGACAATAAAAATATTCTTTTGTTTTTCCTTCTAATTTTTCCTTCATCAAATTATAAACATCCTTCCCACACTTTATTTTTGAAATTTTTTCACTTCCCAAATTTATTCTTTTCACAAGTTCAGGAATTGTTAATATTTGAACGGCCTTACTTTTTCCAATTCCTTTGATTTCACACAACTCTTCAACAGAACAAGAAAACAAATTTTTCATTCCATATTTTTTAATTAATTTATGTGAAAGCTCCAAAACATTTTCATTAATAATTCCTGTTCTCAAAATAATCGAGAGTAATTCAGTATCACTCAAAGATTCAGGACCAAGTTCAATAAACTTTTCTTTTGGTCTTTCTCTCTCAATTATATCTTTTATTTTCATGAATAATAGAAATACAACCTTTCAATAAAAGATTAATTTTTCCCGTTGGATAAATTCTTCTTTTCACCAAGGTCTTCAATCGCAAACATTATTCCAATCTGAATCAAAGTAGTTTTGTCAATCTCCCCCAAACCTCTCTTCTTTGCTTCATTTTTTATTTCCGATAGAGTCCTTTTCATAATATGTTTAACTATACATATATTCTATTTAAATTTATGTATTCACTAATAAATATGACAAGAAGAAATATCTTGGAAGTGACACAAGAAATTTACACTTTATTAAAAAAAGAAAAAGAATTATCAATAAAATCTATTTCTGATAAAATTGGTTCACAGTGGAGAACAACACTAAAGTCACTAGAAATGTTAAAAGAAATTAATGTTGTTCGAGAGAAAAAAGGTAAAAAACTAAACAAAGAAGAAAGACTATTTTTCCTAACAGAGAAAAAAAGCGAATATAACAAATAACGAACACATTCGATAATGTTGTTTTAAAAAATTAATTCGTCTTCAATTAATGAAAAAACAAAACATTTTCTTTGTAATATTCTTGTGTGTTTTGTTTATTGCAGCAAAATCAAACTTTTTCACAAACGAATTCAATTTACAAAATAAAATAATTTCCTCAATTAACGAAGAAAAAGCACAAAATTTTCTCTTGACAGGTTATTCAATTTATGAAACGAACAAAATCAAAATAAATTCTGTTTACTATTTCCTAATTGCCTTTATTGCATTAGTCTTGTTTATCTTATTATCATTCAAAAAAGAAAATGTTTCATTAATTGATGAAGCAAAAAACTTGCTAAAAAAAGAAACACTTGAAGATGCAGAGGAAAAGTACGTTAAAGCAAAAGATCACTTAAAAGAAAAAGAGAAAGAAAAAGTTGAAGAGTTAAAGGAAGAAGAAATAGAAGAAACAAAAGTCGAAAATGAAGTTTTCAAAAAAGAAGAAGAAGTGCCAGAAGAAGAAATTTATTAAATTCCAGGTAACTTAAATTAAAATGGAATTAGAATTAGACAAATATTATTTTTTAGAAATTAAACGAAGAGGAAGGTTTATTGATTACAAGGCAAAAATTAGAAAATTCCTAAAAAACGAAGTTTCTGTACTAACTGATGACGGAGAGAGACTAACTTTTTTCTTAAATGAAATTGTAAGATACAAAGAAATTCCTCCTTTTGAAAAGAAAAGAGAATTCATAATTAATACAAAAAGAGTTCCAAAAGAAAAATTAAAACCTGTTCTAAAACCAGAGTTCTAAGAAACCTAATTAAACCCAAATTTCTTTAATTTTTTATGAGAGTAAGATATAGTTTTTCATCAAGAAGAACAGGACACATTGAAAAAATTCGAAAGCAAAGAGTAAAATATCCTCAAGTTGCAAAAAACATAGTTGACACTTCAGACATAATTCTAGAAGTTCTTGACGCAAGATTCTTGCAAGAGACAAGAAATCCCGAATTAGAAAAAGAAATAGAAAAACAGAATAAAAAAATAATTTACGTGTTAAACAAAGCAGATTTAGTGAAACCTTCAAGATTAAATGAAATAAAAGGAACAGTTTTTCCTTACGCAATTGTCTCTTGTACAAAAAGAAAGGGAATAAAGGATTTACGCGATTTAATCAAAAGACTCGCAAAAACAATTGAGAACCGTGAAATGCGTGAATTAAGAAAGGACAAGGTAATTTTAGGAGAAGACAAAAGAATAAAAGTTGGAGTAATTGGTTACCCGAATGCAGGAAAAAGTTCTCTACTAAATATTTTATCAGGTAGTTCAAAAGCGGGAGTTGGTTCTGAAGCAGGTTTCACAAAAAACGTTCAAAAAATAAGACTTTCAGAAGACATTGTTTTAGTGGATTCCCCTGGAGTAATTCCAAAAGAAGATTATTCTGTAACAGACCAAGAAAAAATTTCAAAACACACTCTAGCTGGAGGAAAAAGTTACACTCAAGTGAGAGACCCAGATTTAGTTGTACTAGATTTATTCAAAAAGCATTCCGACGCATTAAACAATTTTTACAATGTAAATGCAGAAGATTCAGAAGAATTAATTGAAGAAGTAGGAAAAATAAAAGGTTTCATGAAAAAAGGCGGAGTTGTGAACGAAGACGCCGCAGCACGTGAAATACTTCGTTCTTGGCAATTTGGTGAAATCAAAGTTTAAACTCATTCAAGAATTCATTCACAAAATTAATGTCTCCATCATTTGGAATAATTAAATCAAATATTTCTTTATATGCATCCATTCTTTTGTCAATCTCTTCATTCAAAAATCCAATCTTAATTAAATTTTCATAAGGGAATTCTCCAATCATTTCAACATCCCCCAGAGAATCTCCCAAAAGTAAAACATTTTTTCTTTTTTCTAATTCCTTGTAAATTTCAAGTTTCTCTAACTGCGCTTCACCTTTATTTTCAGAGTGAATTATTGGGGGCTTTGGAAAACGAGCGTAACCTTCGCTGTCCCATTCAAAGAAGTTAGAAACAATTGTTATATTCTTGTAAAGAAGCCCTTGTTTCTCCAGATACATTGGGATTAAGTCCCCAATTCCCGAAGCAGATAAAATAACTAATGGAATTTTATGGTCCCGTAAAAATTTCAACATATCACTAACACCTTCTCTTAATTCAATTTTTCCAGCTTCAATAACTTCCTTCAAATGACTCAAATTTACTCTCTCTTTAATTAACAAATCAAAAATTTTAATCCACCACTCCTTCATTTTGGCATCACGAACTTCAGGTTCCAAAGTGTGATCAAGTTCTATTGGATGATATTCCGAAAAAAGCCTTTTTGCTTCATTTTGATAATCCTCACTTAAAATATTTCTATTTCTAAGTTCAGAAATAATCGAAGAAGTTGGAACTCCATTCACGTGCGCCTTTGTCAAAGTTTTATCAAAATCTGCTAGAACATGCAAGTTTTCAATTCCTCCCCCTAATATTTTTTCTTTAATTTTTGAGAAATTTTTGCTTGAAATAATTACTTTTGACATAAAATGTAAAAAAAGTAAAATATCTTAAAACATTGTCACCACTTGAGAAAAGTGACAAAAAGAAAGGTTTAAATAATAAATATTCCTTGATTTTTCATGACAGGAATACTAAGAATTAATGCATATGATACCGATACAAAACAAAGGTATCTGTTAATCGCTTCAGATAGCCAAACGTCTAAAAGAATAGGTGGGAAAATTGTAAAAGAAGGAGACACAAAGAAAATTTATTTATTAGAAAATCACTTATTTGCTGGAGCTGGAACCTCTTTAATTAATGATGAAGTAGAAGTAAATAAATTAAAAAAATTACTTTTTTCAGATAGTTTAGATAAACATAAAGTAAAAGTACAATTAATGATGATGGATTATTTACATAAAAATAATAATATTTATTTTGTTGCAGATAAAAAAAATTTAGAATTTGATGATTTAGGAAATAAAAAAATTATAATTTATGGTCCTGCTTGGGCAACAATTGGCAGTGGAAGAGAATATATAGCAGAAGTTCTAAAAGAATTACCCAAAGATAAAATAGTAAAAATGCCAATGAAAGATTTACTTGAAATTAGTTACATGGCAATAAACAATGCAGCAAAACATAATGAAGACTCTTTTACGGGGGGATTTTTTTCCTTTGGAGCCGTCGGTGAAAAGCAATCAAACTTAGAATTAAATTTAAAAAAATTATGCAATTAAAATGACAAGTGAATTAGCAATAAAGTGTTTTGATCCAAATTTTAAAAAAGAATATATTTTAATTTTAGCCGACACACAATCAAACATTTATCGAGATGAAAAATTTATACCAGAAGAAAATATAAAAATAAATAAATTTCTAAATACTAAAGATAATAGATATTTAATTGCATATTCTGGAAATTCATTATATAATGAAAAAATAAATCCAGCTATAATTAACGAAAATTACAGAAAAATAACCGATGAAAAAAATCTTTCATTTGGTGAATTAGAAAATTCACTAAAAAATATTAATTCAAAATTAAGTGAAATTGATACACCAAATACCTTTCTAATTGCAAACAATCTTGGAAAATTATCTTTGGATGCATATGACATAAATGGATTACAAAAAGATGAATTATTTTTTTCTGCAGGGAATGGAAGTAAAGAAATAAATAAATGGATTAAACAAAAACTAATCAATTTGAATAGGGATGAAAATAATTTTATTTTACCCATCTCTGATGCAATAAAACTATCAATGCAGGCGCTAAATTATGCAGCAAAAAGCGACATAAACACAGGAGGATATTTTAATTTGGGAATTTTGTCCGAAGACAAAAAAATAAATTTTAGTGAATTTGGGAAAATAAATAAAAATTTGGGTTACAGAGAAATGATTAAACTTTGTGAAAAAGAAAAAAACAAAGTAGAACAAACATTTAATGTAAATTCTTTGGAGGAATTAATATTTAATTAAAATGACAACGGGCATTTCACTTCACGCATATGATAAAGACTTTAAAAAAGAATACATTTTGTTAGCAAGTGATTCACAAAGATCAACACAATTAAATAATATGATTCTTGCCAAAAGTTATGATGCAAAAAAGATTTTATACAATGAAAAGAGTAATTTTTTTATCTCTCATTCTGGGAGACAATTGACAAATTCAATGAATAATTCAATAAATACTATAATCAATTATGACCAGTTAATTTATGAATCAAATTTGTCTAAGGGAATGATTTTTGATATTTTAGATAAATTTGAAGAACCTTTTTATTCAAATCATTATCATTTTGCAATAAATGAGAAAGGAAAATTATCTCTTAATGCGAGAGCAATTCCAGAAAATTTTTGTAACCCAAAAATAATTGAAAAAAATATTTTTTGTTCTTGGATTGGAACAGGCGGAGAATTTATTCAAGAATTTATTCTTGACGAAGTATTAAAAAGCAAAAAAAATGAAAATGGTTTTCTTGAAATCCCTCTAAAGCATTCTTTAGATTTTTTTTATTCTTCCCTATGCAATGCATCAAAAAAAGATCAATATACTGGAGGAAATATGCAAATAGGAGTACTAGAAAAAAATAATTCTTCACTTATTTATGACTTTGCTCCACTTGAAATAAAAGAAGATTTTTACACAATTGAAAACAGAAATTTAGAATCTTTAAGAAAAGAAAACATCAACCTTTCAAAGTCATTAGATAAAATTCTCCTTGGAATTTAATCTTATTCTTTAGTTTATTTTTGAGATAAAATGCTATAATTTCATTTTGCCGTGTAGCAGCGCTACGTAAAAAATTAAATTGTAGATTTTAATCAAAAAGAATCAAAGAATCTTAACCATATAATCTCCTTCAAGCCTATACCCCAATTTCTTGTAATATTCCCTAACACCAACGCCAGAAATAACTGCAATTTTTTTGTAACCAGTTTCTTTGGCTAACTTCTCAGCTTCATTCATTAATTCTTTACCCATTCCTCTATGCTGACTTCTTTTTGCTTCGCTACCAAGTTTCAAAGCCTGACCATAAACATGAAGCTCACGAACAATTGCAGCGTCTTTTAATTCAGGAATAAAAGTTTCTTTAGTAAATCTCAACCTTAGTAAACCAAATAAAACATCATCTTTATTCACCATTTCTAAAAAGATTTCTTTTCCTTCAGAAGCGTCATATTCAATTGTTTTTAATTTAACATCCAAATTAACTTCTCCCTTCTGATGTCCAATTTCCCTAAGTCTAATTTCTTTTATTCCACCTTCTTTTAGAAGTTCTTCAGTAATGTCTCCTCGCATAGAAGTAGAAGCAACATCTTCTTGTAACATTTTTTCTTTTGGAATCTCTCGCATCATCCTCATAACACGACAATATTCTGGAATTTCATGCATCATCCATTTGACAAAATCACGAATTTCTTTGTTTGAATAAGGTGTGTAACCAATCTCTTTGTAATTTTTTGCCAAAGGCGAAGACTCAACAATTTGACAAGGGTAAATTTTTAATTGATCCGGCCTAAACCGCGAATCCTCAAAAACCAATTTAAATTTTTCTTTATCATTTTCTATTGTCGAATAAGGAAGTCCCGGCATTATATGGTAACCAATTTTAAACCCAGCATTCTTTAATCTTTTTGTGGCATCAACAACATCTTTTACTGTATGCCCACGATTTGTTTTTTTGTATAAATAGTCATCAAGCATTTGAACTCCTATTTCAACTCGAGTACAACCATAACTTAACATTTCTTTAATTTCTTCTTCGCTGCAATTGTCCGGCCTGTTTTCAATACATAAAGCAACAATTCTGTGTTTTGCAGTTTCATTCTTCGTCTTGGCTTCTTCTAAAGTTGAGGAATCTTCTCCATTCAAAACATCATAAATTCCTTTAATGTAATCATCTTTGAATTTTTTTTCGTATTGTAAAAAAGTTCCACCAATAATAATCACTTCAATTTTGTCAGCGGGGTGTCCCATTCCAATTAAAGAATCTAGACGAGTTTTTACTTGAACTCTAATATCATATTTCAATGCCATCGCCCTCATAATTGCAGGCGACTTGTCAGTATAAGATTGAGGAACAAACTCTCCTCCAGGGCAATAAATACAAGTTCCATGGTCACACTTTTTCGGCGGTAAAACTACAGTTAACGGAATAATTCCAGACTTTGACCTAACAGGTTTTTTTACTTTTTTTACTTCTTCCATGTTTCAATAATACCCCCCACATTTTTAAATTTAAACAAACTTGATGTTTCATGGAAGAAATAGAAAACCAAGAAAAACTTTGGGACAGAATTGCTCCAGAGTGGAATGAATACAAACAAATCCCTTCAGTTGGAAGCTCTGAATTTGTAAAAAATGTAAAAGGAAATTTACTAGACTTAGGCTCAGGTTCGGGAAGACACTTGCAAAAAATTAACGGAAGTTATTATTTGCAAGACATCTCAAGTGAAATGTTAAAATTAGCAAGTAAAAAAGCAACGGAATTAGGAATCAAACACGAAACAATTCATTCTTCTATGAACACAATTCCAAAAGAAGATGATTTCTTTGATGCAGCCATTTGCATTTCCGCACTTCATTCAGTAGAAGGAAAGGAAAATAGACTTAGGGCAATTTCTGAATTATATCGTGTTCTAAAAATTGGAGGAAAAGCATTTATTGGAGTTTGGAATAAAGAATCAAAAAGATTTAAACGACAAACAAAAAGAGGGGAAACAGAAAAATTAGTTGGTTGGCAAGATAAAGGTAAAAGATATTATTATTTACACGGAGAAGAAGAAATCCATAATCAGTTTAAAGAAGTAGGATTTAAAATTATTTCAACTCACAACAGTGAACAAATGATAAATTTCATTGTAGAAAAATAACACAATAAATAATATAAAGAGAATTAATTATTTGTCTTCATGGTAAGTAAAGAAATTTTTGAAACTTATAGAAAAATGAGCAAGTTGGGTTTATCAAAAAAAGAATCTTATAAAATTTTTAGAGAAAATATTTCTTGCATGGATTATTTTTTTGGCAATTATTTATCATTGAATAAAGCATTAGATGAAGTTTCAAAAGAGAAAATTGAAAAAAATAATTTGTGTAGTAGGATTTCAGAATTAACAGTTAACATTAAAAATAATTTTATTTTAGAAGCAATGCAAAAAAATCCCGAATTATTTGATACAAATAACGATTTTTGTTAATCGTTAGATTAATAAAATCCCCTTCTCTTTACAATTAATGAAAGAGGGATATGTTGTTGAAAAGCATTTTGAACCAATAAATATCTTCATAGTTTTTCTAATCGGTGTCGCTAGCGTTCTTTTTGTCTTAGCAACAATAAACACTTTTGAAATAAAAGAAGAATTACAAATTTTTGTATTTAGTGCAACAGGACTTGTTTATCTAATTGTATTAATATATTTTCTTCGTCCAAAAAAAATTACAACAAGTCTTGGCGAAGGAAGAGTAATTGAAAAGGAAGTAATAAAAGAAGTTCCAGTAATAAAAACTGTTGAAAAAGAAGTAATAAAAGAAATTGAAAAACCAATAATAAAAAAAGTAATAGAGAAAGTAAAAGAACCAGTTGTCTTAAAAGAAATAGTTTTAGAAAAGCAAACACCAAAAACAAAATATGTGGGTTCAAACTATAACGAAAGATATCACTTAAGAAGTTGCAGATTCGCTGGCGCAATAAAAAAAGAATTTTTGGTTGAAGAAGACCATAGAAAATATTTCACACTTCGTGGATATGAACCTTGTAAAGTTTGTAATCCAGACAAAAATTAAAATGAATAAAAAAGCTTCAAAACTTTATTGTGAATTAGTCAATCTTGAAATCCCAAGAGAAAAAAGAAAAGCACTTGTTAAATTTTCTTTTTCTTGTTTAGGAAGATTTTATTCTGTAAAATCATTTATTGAAGAAGGAATAGAAAGTGCAATAGAAAAAGAAGTTTACAATATAGAAGCCTTAAGAGAAATTCAAAAAAGAATACATAACATGTATATGCCTCCGAGGTATTCAGATTATGTTTATACAAATCTAAGTTAAAATGAATTTTTACACTCCTTGTGAAATCTATAAAAAAGAAAAGGAAATGTTATACTTTAAGTTGAGGAATCTCTCCGTTTCTAAATACACTTCAAAAAGAATTTTATCAAATATTTATTCTCTTAAAGGCGAATTAAAATTTCAACCTCTAAGAATTGGACTCTTAATTTACAAAATGGAAAATAACAAAATAACTGAAGAAAAATTCAAAAAAAATTTAAGTTCATTTCTTTAAAATTTTAAACATATCTAAAAAACTCTTTTTTTCAAAGTGAACAATTTTGTCTTCGGTAATATCATAATGAACTTTCAAAAGTCCCATATTTGATAAAAAAACCGTGATAACTAAATAATCAACGCCGTCTAACTTTTGCAAACTAAAAAGGATTTTTTGCATGTTCCCTTTTATTTTTTCTTCAGCCATTTTGGCATTAATTTTTTTCTCAATTTCATATAAATCAAAAGTATAATTCATTCCAAGTTTTTCAGGAACTCTTGGGTCAACATTTTCAATTTGAATTTTTTCAACTGGCCCTCCAGTAACCTTAAATGAAAACATCTTTTTGTATTGTGGAAGATAATAATCAAAATTAATGTGGTTCTCCTTTCCATCTTTTTCCTTATCTAAAACAAAAAAACCACTACAAGGATAAGCGCCTGGATTCTCACGCTTGAAATTCTGAAATTCATCCGACGCAACTAATTTTTCATAATAAAATTGAAACTTCATAAAACATTTAAAATAATTGTCATTTTAAATGTTTCCCGTAGGGTGAGCGAAGTGAATGAGAGAGTGTTTTGGATTAGACGTTTGCCAATCGTCCCAAAACATGACCTCGAACATTTTAGATTAGTCTAAAATGAAATTAAGAAGGGGATTGGTTTATAAGAATTACCTTATTTTTGTTGAAAGAAATATTTCTATTCTTTTATCTTCTGCTTCCATGTTTTGATATATTTTTCCAATCAATCCTTTTTTTGAAACGCCACATCTATAACCATTTTCAAAATTCATACTTGGAGTTATTGTTGATTCAGAGTTATCTATTTTTGCTCTTTTGTAGTTTACAAAAGGTAAATTTGGAAAAGGAATAAGTTTATTATTTATTTCTAAGTAATTTCCTTGTAAATCCTTAAAATAATTAATTGTTTCTTTTATTTTATCTATCTTTGGCAAGTTATTTTCTAAATAACTAATCATTTCAGATGCATCAATTTTTATTAAATTCATACAATGATTAAGATTCAAAGATTTATAAAATTATTTTTATCCAATTTCTCATACAAAAAGTTATAAATAAAAATTACATGTTAATAACATAAAAAAGGTCCTAATGGACCTGTCGGGAATTGAACCCGAGAGCGTTGAATTGATAAGTCCACACTCGCACCTGCCAGGCCCATTTCCTTTTATTCCTCTTTTTTAAATTCTTAAGAGAAACTTTATTGTAAAATGAAATTTCTTAATGGCTTTTATTATTTGGTTAGGATAATTTTGGGTTATCTTTTCTATTACAATAATAATTAAAAAGAGTGAATTGCATTTTTTCTTTATGGGGATACTAAATGGGATGATATATTCTGGGGGAATTTTATTATTAGCTTTAGTTTTACTTTTAGTAATTCCAAAAATAAAACTTGCTTTCAAGAAAAATAAAAGACAAAATAAAGAAATTGTCAAGGTTTCAGAAACTAAAAAACACATTGAAGAACCAATTGAAAAAATAAACAAAGGAAGATTAGGAGATATTTTATTTTTGCCATCTCTAATTATTTTATTCTTAACTTTATTCTTGCTATTTGAAGCAAACGTTGTAGAATTTGTTCGGGGCTACGCAATTGAATTATATCCAATAAATTATGTTTCATTATTCACAATTCTTGGTTTGGTTTTCATAACAAAAGGTTCTCTTTTGGGCTTGAAATCTAAAAAAGGAGAAGGAAAACTAAAAGCATTCGTTTGGATTTCACAAGGATTCGCTCTTACAATGGTCGCACTTATCTACGAACTACTTAATCAAACTCACGTTGTTTTATTCAACATAAATTTCAGTTGGTTAATTGTTCTTTTAGTAATCTTTGAGTTCTTCTCAATAAAATCTATAATTAATCATTTCAAGAAATTTATTTAATTCTTTAAAGGTTTTTGTTACTTTTGGGGCTTGTTTGATAGAATTTTCGGAAATTATAAGGGGGGTTTATATGATTTTATTTAATAAATCTAATTTGCAAATTCAAATTTAAGAAAAATTTTTTGTTTTTCTTGTAAATTTTTCCAAAATCATGTCTATAAGTACTCGCAGTTTCTAATTTTGTATTATTCAATAAATAATCTCCAAATTGTTCTCTATTATAAACATGATAACATAAAACATCTCCATTTTCTTTTACTACAATATATCCCCCAGTTGCATCAAACTCATCATCCCAAACTTTAGAAGGAATCATTCCCAAAGCAACAGCAATTAAAAAGTTCTTTATTTTAATTTTATAAAATTTATGAAAATTTTTTTGATTAAATGAACAAGGGTTTTTCTCGACAATTTTTTCAATTAAATCAGATATTTTATTAATTCCATTCTCATAAAAATTTCTGACTAATTCAGAAACGACCAAAGGAAATTGACTATCGATAACTTGTAAATTTAACTTAAAGTTATTTTCCCTCATATCAAAATAATTTATTTTTCCACCAAGAGACTTAATCTTTTCAATTTTATCTCTAATTTGAGATAATTTGTTTATTTCATCAATTTGCTTATCTGTAAAATTTATGTTCCTTATTTCATAAATAAAATTGGTTGTTTTGCCAGCATTTAACAAAGTTGAAGGACTCCCAAGTTGGGATTTAATACTGAATCCTAATTCTGGTTCATAACCAGCTTGTGGATCATGAACAACCATTGAGATGTCTCTTTTATTTGTAGAGTTAGATTTTATTTTAGAAATCCTTATTTTTTTCAAAAAATTCTCTAAAATATCAATTGAGAAAGATCCTTTTGATTCTTGAATTTTATTAAGTAAAATTTTTGCATTTTTTTTAAATTCATAAACTGGCACTTCTTCTAAAATAAAACCTTTAGAATCTTTTATCTTAATTTTTGAATCATAATAGTATTCTTTTTTGTCACTAGAATCATTTCTCAAAATTTTAATTATTTGATAATAAATATCTTCAATTTTATTTAACTTAGAATCTGCAGCATATAATTTACCTTCAGATAATAACTTTAAGAAAACAAGTAACTCACTCCATTCTCCCTTATTTCCAGTTTTCATTTTAATTTATTATCTAAATGTTTAATTATCTCTTTCGCAGTAGCATATATGGCTGAAACTGCAACAGAATTTCCAAATTGTTTATAGGCCTGAGCATCAGAAACAGGAATTTTAAAAGAATCTGGAAACCCTTGTAATCTTGCCCACTCCCTCGGGGTCATTCTCCTAATTCCTTTTTTATTTATGGAACCTTTGATATTTGTTATAGGAATTAAATTTTTTTGTCTCTTATCAATTATTAAATTTCTTTCTCTCCCCATTCCCCCAACTACGATAGCATTAGCAATATCTTTTATATCAATTATTTGATACCCAAACCCATTACCTTTTTTAACATGTCTATCCTTATGTTTCTTTAATGTATTTAAGTAAACAGTAGACAAATAATATTTCGGAGAAACTGGTTTTTCTTCCATAACTTCTTCAAAAGAAACTGGTTTAATTTTCTTCTTCGGATAAGAAAAAGAATTTATTCCCAAATCTTTTCTAAATCCAACAATAAAAACTCTTTCCCTATTTTGAGCTAATCCAAAATCTTTTGCATTCATAATTTGAGGCTCTGTAACATAATATCCCAATTCATTTCTTAAAACATCAAGAATTGTAGCTAAAGTTTTTCCTTTGTCATGATTTATTAGTCCCTTAACATTTTCTAAAAAAATTGCCTTCGGCTTTTTTTCTTTAATTATTCTAGCAACTTCAAAAAATAAAGTGCCTCTGATATCATTAAATCCTTTTCTTTTTCCCGCAATAGAAAAAGCTTGGCAAGGAAAACCTCCACACAATATGTCATGGTTTGGGATATCTTTTTCATTAATTTTTGAAATATCTCCCAAAGGAATTTCCCCAAAATTTTCTAAATATGTTTTTTGTGCATAAGCATCCCATTCAGAACTCATGATGCATTTTCCACCTGCTTTTTCAAAAGCTAAACGAATACCTCCAATTCCTGCAAATAAATCAATAAAAGTAAATTTACTCCTCTTTTCCATATTACTATACTGCAATTTTAGTTTTTATATTTTACTTACTAAATTTTAGATACATACAATTTATTTAATAATTTCTCCTTTTCTTAAAACCCACTCAACAAAATCTTCTTGACCATTTTCAAATTCAATTATTTCTTTTTCATTAATTAAGTAAAATAAAACTCTTTCATCTGGCCTTATCCCATATGTTTCAAAATAATCGTTTCTCCATGTTCTAACTTTAATTTGATTTTCTTGTAAACTTATATCTTCATCAAGAACTAAATTTTTTCGAACTTTTTCTTGGTCAAGAATAATAAATGTTTTATTAATTGAACATAAAACATTAACATGAGTATACCAAACTGCAAGGTAGCAATCAAGTTCAGAATCGTATCTTTGTATTAATGAAAGCATGTAAATTGCCCAATCTTCACAATCTCCGCCTTTGTTCCTTATAAAATCTGAAGGGGTTTGCCAATATTCATCTTCTCCAAATCTATTTTTATCTGAAACATAATTCATATATCCATAAGCAAATATTTTTTCTAAATTTTCTAATACAGTATTTTCCTCATCTATGTTTATTTTTGAATATCTATCTGCGACTTCTTCGGGACGAACAAATCCTTGCATTGATTTTGGATTATCAGGCCAACGCGGGTTCAAATCAACAATTAATTCATAATTCATATAATCAAATAAATCAAAAACGTCCCATTCCACATAATAAGGTAAATTTGAATTATTACCAAAACAATTATTTGTGTTACCCAAAATTGAAATATTTTGAATATTATTTGAATTAATAATTTCATCTTCATATAATTCATATGTCCCTTGAACAACATAGTCAACAAAAATCCCGTTCACAAAAAGTTTTCCATCAAGTGAGCAATTTGTTATTGTATCATAAATGGTTATATTTACAAAATTTTCTAATTGAGAATAATCATTTGTTCCTTCAAGAAAATTGTACTTTTCTGAAACATTTTCATCTTCTGAATCATTTGAAGAATACAATAAAAGTAAAAATAATCCAATAACAAAAAGAAAAATGTAAAAATAGTTTATTTTCTTCATAAACAACAAATCAATCCAAACTATATAAAAATTATGACCTTAATTTCATTTCACAAAAAGCGTAGTGCAGATTTGATTCAACGCAGTCAAATCAAATCAAGCGGAGCGTTTCCCCAAACCCAAATCAAGCGAAGCTTTCTTACTTCTTTCCTCGAACTTCCTCTTTCAACTTCAAAACAAACTCTTCAACACTCAATTTAGAAATGTCTTTTTCACCATTCTTCTTAACAGCAATAACATTTTCCTTTACTTCACCTTCGCCAATTGTTACCATATAATTAAATCCAGAAATTGAAGCCTCACGAACTTTCTTTCCAATTGATTCACTTCTCTCGTCAAGTTCAACTCTGAACCCTGCTTCAAACAATTCATTATAAACTTCTTTTGAAAATTCTTTTGCTTTCTCACCAATAGTTAAAATTTTAATTTGATTTGGTGAAATCCAAAGAGGGAACTTTCCATTATAATTTTCAGTAATAATTCCGAGGAATCTGTCAATTGCACCATAAATAACTCTGTGAAGCATAATAGGTCTTTTTTCTTTACTATCTTTGTCAAGATATATTAGATCAAATCTTTCCGGAAGTGCCATGTCTAATTGTATTGTTGCCATTTGCCATGTTCTATTTAATGAATCTTTTAGATGGAAGTCTATTTTTGGACCATAGAATGCTCCATCTCCCTCGTTAATTTGATAATTCATTTTTGTTTTTTTCAATACTTTTTCCAAAGCTGCTTCTGCTTTATCCCAAATTTCCTCTGAACCTATTCTTTTTTCGGGCCTTGTAGACAATTCTACGTGGTCAAGTTCTAAATTGAATGTATTATATACTTCTTGTATCAATAGAATTATTTTCATTATTTCATTTTCTAATTGTTCTTCAGTACAAAAAATGTGTGCATCATCCTGTGTAAATTGTATTACTCTAAACAACCCTGATAAAACTCCTGAAAGTTCAATTCTGTGAACAATTCCTAATTCTCCTACCCTCAAAGGTAAATTTTTGTAAGATTTTGGGGAATTTTTGTAAACCAACATCCCTCCTGGACAATTCATCGGTTTAACTAAAAAGTCACGTCCTTCGTAATTTGTCTTGAAATTATTTTCACTATATTTTGACCAATGTCCGGAAATTTCCCAAAGCTTTCTGTCCATTATTTGCGGAGTAGATATTTCTTCATAATTTTCCCTCCTATGTATTTGTCTCCAATATTCAATCAACTTATTCTTTATGTGTAAACCTTTGTCATGCCAAAAAACCATTCCAGGTGCAACGGGACTAAAACTCCACAAATTCATCTTCTTTCCAATAATTCTATGATCATTTTCAGCAAGTTTAGATGTATCCAATTTAGCTTTTGAAATTTCCCTTAGCAATTTTGTTCTTTCATCATCTGTTAAATCTCTAATTTCTTCTTCATTTCCTTTGATATTTCTTGAAAGTTCACTTAATGGGTGACCCTTTACTTTCATCTCAAAAGTTTTGTAATATCCAAAAGGAGCACGAAAAACATTAACACCCTCTTCCTTTAATCTTTTCTCAGCAGTTTTCAAAAATTCAACAGCCAATTCAGGTTTCCCTAAATCACTAGACAAATGAGCATAAGGATATAAAACAATATTCTTTGCCCCAACTTGAGAAGCAATTGTCTTAATATTTTCTAGATATTCATCCATCATTTTCAAAGAATCAGTCTTTTCAACAGCAGTCATAATAACCAAAGTTTCTTCTACTCTCTGCTTCTTAATTTCCTCTTCAGATAAATCATCCATAGATTTCAAAGCCTTCTTCAAACCTTCCCATTCAATATAATCAACATGTAAATTCAATGTCTTCATAGTAAATTTATAGTTCCTTATTTTATAAAATTATGGATATCTCTCCTTTGCTATATATATCTTTAAATAAAATTATAATTTTTTTGAAAAATGGTAAGTAAATTAGTAAAATATCTTTTGCCAGGAATATTTCCTTCTCATGAAAGTTTAACAGAATTAAAACCTTCTAATAAATTAAAAACATTAACAAAATATCTTTTGGCAACAACATTTTTTCTAAGTTCAATGAATTTAACGGCTCCAGAAAATAAAACTCCAAATCCCCATAATGAACTAAAAACAATTGTAATAGATGCTGGCCACTCAAAACATTACAAAGGAGATGGAGATAAATTAGAATGGAAATATACGCTAGATGTTGCATTAATGTTGGTCGGTTTATTAAAAGAAGATGGTTATAATGTTATTTTAACAAGGACAGATGAAAAAGATGTAAATGATAAATCAATCAATAAAGGTGACCTAAATTATGACGGATATGTAAACTTGAAAGATGAAATTTTAGCAAGAAATAAATTTTCAGAAGAAAACAATGCTTATGCTTTTTTATCTCTCCACTTTGATAACAATAAAAAAGACACTACTTCAAAAACCCAGTTTTATTTTTATGGATTAAAAAATTATGATGAACTTAACGACGGAAAAAAGAACTTTGTCAATTTGAATAAATTAAATTATTATTCTCCAGATTGTGTAACCTTTGCAGAAGTTTTAAGTGAATATTATAGTTTAAGAAATATGAATTCCAGTTCTGGTGCACTTGACTTGGGAGTTTTATTTATGAATCACGCAAAATATGCAGCGTTAGTAGAATTAGACAACTTAGCAAATCCAAAAGTAAAAAAGAAAATAAAATCCGAAGAAGAAATTGAAAAATATGCAAATAATCTATATGAATCTTTCAAAACTTTTGAACTTAGGAACAAAAATTATTTTTTCGAGTAAACAAACTTATCAATTAATTTTTCGGCGTTAGCCCGCCTTTTTTGATGCTCTGCCAAAAAGACTTGAACTTTCTCAATTAAAATTTTCTTAACTTCTCCACTAAGAAGTTCACCTTTCCTATATTTAGAATAAATTTCCTCAAGTTTTTTATCATCTTCCTCAAAATATTTTAACCATTGACAAGCAACATCAACTTCAACATTTCCACCTTTCTTTCGGTGTTCTTCAACAGTGTCTTGTCCACCACTAAATGCGTGTTTATTTATTTTTTTCTTAATTTCACTTGGACTGTCCGTCATTAAAATTGCCTTGTCTGGTTCAGTTGAAGACATTTTTCCTTCAATTCCCGTTAACGGAATCATCATCTTTGAATGAATTATTGCAGGTTTTATGTGACCAAGCTTTTCAATAACATCCCGACTAATTCTAAAGTGAGGTTCTTGATCAACTCCTAATGGAATTAAACATCTTTCATGTTTATTATTCAAAACATTAGGTAAAAAAACTGGAACAGTTTGCATTGCCGTATAAAAAATACTTCCAATATTGTTTGAGTCTGTAAAGCCAAAAGCTCCTTTAATCATTGAAAAAGTTATTTTCTTCGCAACTTTAATTGCTTCAGGGTACATTATTCCAGCGTGTTTAGTGTCAATCAAAAAATGTGTTTTCTTTGGGTCAAGCCCAAGCGCGATAACGTCAAGCATATTTTCTTTTGTCCACTTTTGAATTTCCTCATAACTCATGTCTTTATACAAGAATTTTTCATCATCAGTAAATTGAAACCAAAGTTCAACATTAAACTTGTCCTGTAACCATTTTACAAGCCTCCATGTTTGAATGTGGCCTAAATGTATGGGGCCAGATGGACCAATTCCAGTGTACAAGAAGAATTTTTCCCCTTTTTCGTAAGCATCTAAAATTTTTTCTAAATCTCTGTGTGCAAAAAATATACCTCTCCTAATGAAAGGATGAACCTCGCCAACCAATTTTTCAATTCTCTTAATTAATTTCTCATCAATTTTTGTTATTCCAAATTCCTTAACAAGTCTATCATAATTAACAGCACCCTTAATTTCGTAAGGATTCACAACACTCTTTCCCATAATTGAAAAAATCCTTCTTTCTATATAAATCTTTAGAAATTAGCTCCTAATAGGCAAAAATCAAATAAAATCACCACATATTTTATAAATTAATTTAGCGTAATTTTACAATGATAAAGGGAAAACAGAAAGGTGTTGTGATATTTGTAATATTAGGATTATTTTTAATCTCATTTGTTTCTGCCGGAGTGACTTTAGAAAAGGAACCATTAAGCTTATACAACCTAAAAGATAAAATTGAAATCACAGCAAAAATAACGCCAGTTGGAACACTAAGTGATTTAGTAATTTTTTATCTATCTTGTGATTATGGAGAAACAGAAGTTTACAAAGAGTTCTTATTTTCAGAAACAGAAATAACAAAAGATATTGTAATTCCCTTGGTAAAAGAATTCATCGGTGATTCAATTGGAACTTGTACAATTAAATACAAAATTGGAGAAGACAAAGAAGTTCTCTCAGATGAATTTAAAATTTCAAATTTGATAAATATCAATTTTGACTTGAATGGAGAACAATACGAACCAGGAAACATTATTATGATGAATGGAACTGCATTTAGAGAAAACGAAAAAGCAGTTGATGGGACTGTTGAAATTCGTGTTGAAGGAGAAAAAGAAATTTTTGTAAGTGGGGAAGTTATAGAAGGAAATTTTTTAGTTAAAGTTCCATTTCCAGATAATTTCAAAGCAGGAACACATAATGTAAAAATTAAAGTTTATGAACAAAACAAATACGCAGAATTAACAAATGTTGGAGAAAAAAATTCATTCATTGTAATAAAACAAATTCCAACTAATTTAGAAATTGTTTTAGATGAATACGAGATTCTTCCAGGTGACACACTTAAAGGAAGTATTGTGTTAAGAGATCAAACAGGAGAGAAAATAAATTCAAATGCATATGTAGCAATAAAAAATGAAAAAGAAGAAATGTTACAAAAGTTAGAAGTTAAAACAGAAGAACAATTCGAATATCCAATAAAATATAATGAAGCTCCAGGAAAATGGGTTGTTTCAGTTTATTCTGAAGAATTAATTAATCGGATGGATTTTAATATTTTAGAGAAAGAAGAAATTTCAATAGATATTGTAAATAAAACTTTAATTCTTGAAAACAAAGGAAATGTGTATTATAATCATACAGTACCAATAGTAATTGGAGATGAAACAATCAATGTTTCAGTTTCCCTTCCCGTTGGAGAAACTGAAAAATATTTAATTTCAGCCCCAAAGGGAGAATACAATATTCAAGCTGGAGATTTTCAAGGTCTAGTTTCTCTTACTGGAAATGTAGTTAAATTAGAAAAAATTTCTGAAAAGAATTTAAGTTATATAAAAATAATTGCTTGGGCATTCATGGCACTGATTCTTGGTTTTGTTTCTTACACTTTCTTTAGAAAAGGTTACAAAAAAACATTCTTCGGAAGAAAAAGAGGAAAGAAAGCTAAAAAACCACTTGAGTTAAAAGAAATTCCAGAAAAAGAAAAATTAAGTAACCCAAAAGTTAAAGCTGAATTGTCTCTTTCAATTACTGGAACAAAACAAAATTCTCCAATTGGTTGTATTTTTATAAAAAATTACGAAGAAGTTTCTTCGGGAATTGGGGGAGTTAAAGAAACTCTTAATTCAATTATTTCTTTAATTGAAAATAAAAAAGGTGTAGTTTATGAAAACAGAGGAAATTTATTTTTCTTACTTCCTCCAGTTAGAACAAAAACTTTCAAAAACGAAATGCCAATTTTAGATTTAACAAAATCAATTGAAAAAGTATTAAAAGAACACAATAAAAAATTCAAACAAAAAATTGATTATGGACTTAGCTTAAATTTTGGAACAATTGTAACTAAAGAAGATAAAACTGGTTTCAAATTCATGAGTATGGGCACATTAATGACAGAAACAAAAAAGATTGCAAATAAGTCAAATGAAGAAATACTTCTTGGAGAAAAATTCAAACTAAGATTAACTCCCGAAGTGAAAGTTGAAAATGTTGGGCTTGAAGGATTAAATGCTTTTAGAATAACAGGAATCTCAGAAAAAAAAGATAACTCAGCATTCATTAATAATTTTCTAAAAAAGAATTATGGGAAATAAAATTACTTCTTCTCTTTAACTTTTCTTAATTCTTCACGAACAATTTCTTTAACTTCTTCTTTAGTAAAACTTTCTTTTTCTTCTGTAGCAATCATTGGGACTGAGCCCTTTTTTTCTTTTTCTTTTGTGGCTTTCTCTTTTGTAAAAAACTTGGTAATCTTAAGTCCAATTCCTAAAAATTCAAATGCAATTCCAACGGCAAAAAGCGAAACTCCAATAATTGTCATAATCAAAAATACATTATATGAACGAGTAAAAAAGGAAAGGACCATCTCTGTAAGATTTCCTTCTGGTAAAAACGCAAGTAACCAATTTAATTTTCTAAAAGGAAGTGCTGAAAGAATCATTAAAATTCCTGTTACAGTTAAAGTTGAATGTTTCTTTTCAATAAAAATAAACATTAATACAAACAAAAGAATTGAGCCAAGTAAACAAATTTTAAACTTTGATTTCCAATAATTCATCGCAACTTCAGAAACTAAAACATAAGGACCATCCCCCGTTTTCAAACATTCAAAAAACGAGCAATCATATGTCCTATAATATAAATCATGTAATGCATTTGAAACACTGTATTGAATCACGGCTTCAGGTCCTTTAGCTATTTCATAACAAGGAATTGGTATATTTATTCCTTGAGAACTAAAGTCAAATGCTTCTTGATTATCACAATAAATCATCATTAAATTATAATTACTTTCAATTTCATCTTTTATTCCAAGTGTCTCAAATGCTTGAACGGCAACATTATTTGCATTCGTTTCCAAATTATTATATTCAAGTGACCAAGACAAAGTCAAAAAAGCATTTCCCATAAAAAGAGTCAAAAATAATAATGAACTAACAAGAACCACAACTGAACCTCTAATAAATCCCATGATTTCTAAAAGAATAAATAGTTTATAAGATTAATTGGAAGAATATTTATTTTTTAGTTATAAATTGGAAGAAAAAGTTATTTTGCTCTATTCCAAAGTATTTCAAAATGTTTTCGATATCCCTCGGCAACATGTTTATCATGAATCAAAAAAGAATATGGCTCTTCGCTAAAAACACTAATAGCAACAAAATTTCCTACAATCACAGTCTCCTGAAACGAAACAAACTCCTCTGGCAAAAATCTAACATTTGTTAACTTCAACAAACCAATATCTGCACCTATCTTTTTAACAGACTCATCGAAAACTTGACGAGACTTTAACTTATTAGCAATTCTCTTCTGATGAATATTTAACCACCAAGTGTCACCCATCTTCTGCGCACAAGGTTTCCCCCCACCATAAGTTAAATATTCTTCCCCTGCCTGATTAATCATAAAATTATAAACTTCCTTAATTCCCCGTACGCCCTTGAAAATAGAAGCCGTCTCCTTAACCTTAGCCTTAATTTGCTTCTTCTTTAATTCAGGCAATATTTCACTAAATTTCCTTTTCTTCTCCTCAATAAAATCAAAAAAGTTCTCAGGATCAACTGCAGAATAAACCCGCCTCTTCCCCTCAAGAATAAAAGAAATAAGCCCTTTCTCAATCAAAGAATTCAAAGCCCGATGCACAACAGAATTTTGGAGTCCAGATTTAACTAAAATCTGTCCCGCTCCCGATGAACCCAACTCCAAAAGCGAAACATAAATTTTAATCTCACCCTCACTCATTCCCAAATTCTTAAATATTTCCAAATCCATAATAAATATAAAATTTAGAACTTTTTAAATCCTCCCAATTGGGAGGATAAATATTTATAGAGTATTAATCTCTGATACTATTAAGAAGTAATAACTTACTACAAAATAAAATGACAAATAAATTCAAAAAACAAAACACGGAAATGAGCAACCTAGTTGTGATTCAAGAGACAACTAAAAAGGAGAATAAAAAATAAAATGAAAGAACAATATGCAATATTTAATGTTATGACTGCAAGCTTAGCTCTTTTTATGACTTTAAATTTTGGATTTTCAAAAAATTATAAATTTTCGAATGCAGAAATTCAAGACTTCAATAAAGACGGAATTAAAGATATAAAAATTTGCTACGAAAAACCATTTGGAAAAAATGGAACTGATTATTACTTTGGGCAAAAAGATGAAAGTTTTAAATCACAATATGAGATCCAGGAAAGACAAAAAGACTCCCTCAAAAATGCTTATGAAATTGAACTACAAAAATTAGATTCAATTAGAACAAGCCAACTAGAAAAATTAACTCAATAAATTTTTATTTTTTTAGAGTTAATTTTTTATTTTTCTTCCCTCAATTTTGATTTATTTTTGAGGTAGTTTAAATTTTTAGGTTACAGCGCGTACTGGAGGTACGTGCTTGTGTTCTATAAAATTTAAAATAACCAAAAAGAAACAAAATTACATTGCCTTCAAAACTTTAATCCTCTCCTCAATCGGCGGATGTGTGCTTCCAGCATTTCTAAATGGATTACTAAAAAATAAAGGTGCAACAGCTTTACTAACTTTCTTTTCAGGCGTGTGTTCAGATTTAATTTTTTCAAGTGCTCCAATTAATGCATTTGGATTACGAGTAAATTTCACACTTGTTGCATCAGCAGAATATTCCCTTTTTCTTGAAATTGAAAGTTGCACAAGTGTAACAACAATTGGTGCAATAATAGCTAAGGCAATACCAATTATCATAAATATTGCTCCTGCCTTGTCATCCCTATTTCTTCCTCCCCCAAACCATAAACTACGTAAAAATATTTGTGAAATAATTGCAACCATTCCAACCATAACACTAACTAATGTTATATAACGAATATCATAATTTGCAACATGTCCAAGTTCATGAGCTAAAACAGCTTCAAGTTCACGTCTCTCGAGTTTCTGAAGCGCCCCAGTTGTAACACAAATTACAGCATGTTTAGGGTCACGTCCCGAAGCAAAAGCATTAATTTGATTTGATTCCATGAGGTAAAGTTTTGGCATTGGTAAACCTGAAGCAATTGTTAGCCCTTCAACTAAACGGTAATAATCTGAATGAGTTTGCTTTGAGGCTTCCTTTGCACCAACTGAAGCGACAGCAATTTTGTCTGAATTATAATAACTAATCCATGTATAAGAAATTGTAAAAATAATTGCAATAATCATAATTGTAAAAAAATACTCGGGGGCAAAAGCCATTGAAATAACATAACCCAGTGCAACCAAAACCAAACTAACAATTATCATTAAAAAAAATGATTTACGTTTGTTTCTTGCAATCTGATCTCTAAAATCTATTTTATTCATTCTAAAAAAAGGAATTATTAGTTTTTAAGTTTGGTGTCAATTTCACTGAATCCAAATTTTAATTCGGGTTTATTTCCAGCGCCCTTAATTAAAATTTTTTTGTTATTTGAATAAGTTCTCAAGGTCTCAGAATATTCATCATTAAAAAAAATTTCAATAATAGAATGATCAATAAAAATAGTCAAATCAAATTTTTTATTAAAATTAACTAAATTATTATTAATTTTAGATTTTTTCAAATCACAAACAATTTTTTTATTTTTTATTTTTATTTCAAATTTATCAATATTTTTTGTATCTCCTCTAATTCTGATTTTAGAGGAATTAGTATTTTCCATAATATTCATTTCTTTAAATTTATTTTCTAAAATAAGTTTAGAAAATTTCACCCTTTTTTTATCAAAAATACTAAAAGGACGAATACCTAAACAACCATTAGGTAAAATAAATAATTCTCTAGGTAAAGACAAAGAACCAGACCAACCAGCTTTTTTTTGTTCAGTATTGCTTCTGTCTTCCATTATCCATCCCCAAATAATTCTTTTATTTCCTTTCAGAGTAGTTTTTCCTGCATAAAATTTTCCCTGGTCTAAAATTCCATTTTTTTTAGAAATGAATTTTTCCTGCTTCATTTCACCTGTTTGCCAATAAGTAAAATTACCCTTTTCAGATTCACAGGAGGATAATAAAACCCATGTTTTTCCAATCTTAAATAAATCCGGACATTCATATTCCCATCCGCAAATAGCATTCTCATCTACAAAAATAGAGTCAGAGTAATTCCAATTGATTAAATCTTTAGATTTATATAATAAAACAGATCCCCTTTTATTTTTCTGAGATCCCAAAACCATATGCCAAAAATCTTCTTTTCTAAACACATTTGGATCCCTAAAACAAGGACCAAATCCTTTTGGTTTATCTTTTTGCATTATTAAAGGTTTATTATATTTCTCCCAATTAATCAAATCTGCACTTTTTGCAAAACATTGTACTTGTGGTTGAACACCTGTATATAATATTTTGAATGGGAATTTTTTATCTTCTTTATGATAAAAAATAGACCCAGTGAAAACACCATCTTTATCTGGACCCATTTCGTCAGGACTTAATGCAATTGGTAATTTTTTCCAATTAAGTAAATCTTTACTCACAATATGACCCCAGTGTCTTAATTTCCAATCCCCTCTGGGGCTATATTGAAAAAATAAATGGTAATTGCCTTTATGATAAAAAGGGATGGGATCATTAATCCAAGAATCAGGAAAATGAGGGTGATATTTAGGAACATCTTTATCTATTTTGAATTTTTCTAAATTTTTGTTTTCAAAAACATTTTTTATTTTTTTAGGTAAATCAATTATTTTAGAACAGATTATTTCTTTTTTTCTTGTAAAAATATTTTGATACCAAACAGAAGCTAAAAATTTACAACCAGAATTTACAGCAAAAATAAAATCTTGATTTTTATCTCCGACATATATACAAGATTCTGGGAGTAAAGAATATTTTTCATAAATATAATTCATAGATTCAGGGTTTGGCTTTCCATTAATTTTTGGTCCTGCTCCAATAATCTCAACAAAATATTTTATCCAATCTTTTTCTTTTAAAAAATAATTAAGACTTGTTGTTTCTCTTCCACTAATAATAAAAAGATTATACTTCTTACTTAAGATATCAAGAATTTTTGGAATTTCATTACTGGACTTCATGGTTTTGACCTGATTTAAGTTAACTTTAATTATTTCATCATAAGCTTCTATTAACCTTTTACCAGAAAAAAATTTTAAACAAATTTCATAATCAGAAGCCATCCCCTGAATTTGTTTTAATAAATCTTTTTCATTTAAATTAGGATAATCTTTTTTTATAATTTTAATTATAGCTTTATCTGTAGAATGGTGGTTCATAACTAAAGTGTTATCAAAATCAAAAATAATCGATTTTTTATGTTTCAACTTCCCCATATTAGAAAAAGGAATTATTAGTTTTTAAGTTTGGTGTCAAAGCCTTATAATAAACCACATCTAAATTAAATTTATCATAAAGGTTTTCTTCATTTATTTGTTTGTACCCTCTTTTTTCAAAAAGGTTTCTTATGATTTTATTATCTTTTCTAGTGTCAACAATTATTCCGGTATGAGTTCTTGAAGCATCCACTTCAAGTTGATGTGTCATAAAATCTGCAAAACCTCTTCGTTGTAAATAGTCATGAATTCTCAAATTTTTTAATTCAATAATATTTCCTCCAATTGTTTGAAAGATTAAATCTCCACATATTTTTCTTTGATAAATAGCAGGATAAGCATTTTTCTTTCCATTCATTAACTCATAATATACTTTTTCTGTCCAATCCAAGTAACCAGGATAGCCAAGAGGAAATTGTCTTATAAATTCAACAACTGCTTTAATTTCTTTTTCAGAATCAGCTTTTTTAAAATGAATATCAATCATATAATAAAATGAATTAATAATTTTATAAAAATAATTATTCAAAATGAACTATTTACCAAAGTATTCTCTTAACAATTTTTTTATTAATTCTTTATTTTCAAAACCTAGGACGCATATTTTAAATTCTTCTCCTTCTTGTCTTATGTCCAAATGAACTCCATCCTTGTCATACCGTAATTCTTTAGAAGTAGGATTCATAACATCGCTAGTATCAAACAAAAGTAAACTAATTTTTCGAAAAAAAGTTAAATAATCTTCTAATGATGCAGTAAAAACAAATTCTTTGTCAGCTTCTTTTAAAATTTTATAATCCATTCTTAAAATTTAACTTCTGGTTTTTTAGAATCTTCTTCTGATATTTGTAGATATTCTCTAGCCTTTCTACCAAAAATACCAGCAAATATTACTCCCGGGAATTTTTGACATAAGTTATTATAAGTTAAAATTGAATCGTTATAATTTTGTCTTGCATAAGCAACTCTGTCTTCAGTACTTGAAAGTTCACGTTGAAGTTCCAAGAAGTTTGTGTCTGCTTTTAATTGTGGATAGTTTTCAGCAATAGCAAACAATCTTCCTAAAGCATTTTCTAAAACACCGTTTGCTTTCATTTTCTTTTCAAGTCCTTTAGCCCCAACTAAAGCTTTTCTAGCTTCAGTTACTTCTTGCATAATCCCTTTTTCATGCTTAGCATATCCTTTAACAGTTTCAATTAAATTTGGAATCAAGTCAGCTCTTCTTTTTAATTGAACATTAATTTGACTTAAAGAATTATCAATTCTATTACCTAAAACTACAAATCTATTATAATATCCTACAGTTATTGCACCAACAATAACAACACCACCAATAATCCACGCGACTGTCATAAATAAACGAATTCAAACAAATTTATAAACTTATTCATGCAATTATTCGTATGGCAATAAAAATAAGTGATGCATGCATTGGATGTGGAACTTGTGCTTCAATTTGCGAAGAAGTTTTTGAAATGAAAGGTGCAAAAGCTCATGTAAAAGCACAAAAAGACATTCCATGTGTCGATGAAGCAATTGAACGCTGTCCAGTTGGTGCAATTTCAAAATAATTTCATATCCTGAAGCACAAAAACCTTTATTAAGAAAAATTTGTTAATTTTCTTATGAAAGAAAAAGAGGAATTTGTTAAATGGTTCTTTGAAATCAATAAATCTTCTGTAGGATTAGTTGGAGAAAAAGCAAGTTATCTCTGCGAAGCATACAACAAAAAAATTTTATCTAAAAAGACTTCAATACCTGAAGGGTTTGTAATAACAAAAACTGGAATAGATTTATACTTTAAAGAAAAAAATATTCCAAATTCAATAAAAAATATTCTTGAAGAAGTAGATTATTCAAATGTAGCGGAATTAGAAAAGGCAGAAAATCAAATAAAAGATTTGATTATGAAGTCAGACATTCCCGAAGAATTAAGAGAAGAAATTTATTCTTCATACGATGATTTAGGAATTAATGAAATTGAAATCGGACGAGGTTCAGCAAAAGATATTTTATCAAACGCAAAAGAATCAATTTTTGTTGCCGTAAGAAATTCCTACATTGATGAATCAGGTGATTCATATTTTAATATAAAAGGAAATTCTAATTTAATTAATGCAATAAAAAAGTGTTTAATCTCTTTATTCACAAAAGAAAGACTTCTAGAAGAAAAAGAAAAAGGTAATGATGTTAGCGAAACAAGAACAGCAATAATTATTCAAAAGATGATTCAATGTGAAAAATCTGGAATACTTTATTCTGGAGATGAATTAAAAGTTTTAGGAATTTGGGGACTTGGAGCAGGATTAAAAGAAGAAGAAATAGGAAAAGATGAATACACTCTACGAAGAGATGGCAGATTAATTAACACAGAAGTAAATGAAAAAAAATATGCAATAACAAGAGATTCTTCAGGTTCACATAAAGTTGTAACACTAAAAGAAGGTTATTCTTTTGGTCAAGTTTTTGAAGAGCACGAACTAAGAGAACTCTCAGATGTTTTACTTAGACTAGAAGATATTTTCCAAGAAAAAATCCAATTTGAATTTGGAATTGAAGAAAATCAAATTTATATTTTTAAAATTGAAAAATTAAAAGAAATCAATTTCACAAAAAAACCAAAGGAAGAAAAAGTTGTAATTAAAACTGAAGAAATTAAAGAAGAGACAATTGAAAAAAATATAAAAGAAGAAATTCTTCCTCCCGAATCAATAACTCAAACAAAAATAGAATTAATTATTGGTTCACAAAAAGATTCTGAAAACTCAATACAAACAACACTAAAAAGTGCAGGATTAGTTTCAATAGAAGATATAATTAAAACAAGAGGAATTCATCCTTTAGCATACTTAGAAAATTTTAATACAAAAGGATACGAAGAAGTTTTAGTTTCTGGACTAACAAAAGAAACAACAAATTTAGACGAGGCTTGGATTAGATTAAGTGATTTTACAACAAAAGAATTCAAAGATTTAGATGGAGCAAAAGAAGTAAATGAAACTAATCCCTTGATGGGTCTTTGTGGAATTAGATTTTTACTCTCGGAACCAGAATTATTGAAAAGAGAATTAAAAGCAATTAATGAAATAAAAAATTCAGGAAAAGAAATTGGAGTTTTAATACCAAAAATTTCTTCAGTTTATGAATTAAAAAAAGTAAAAGAATTTTTAAAAAATGCAAATATTGAATTAAAGATTGGATTAATTTTAGAGACACCAGCTTCAATACAATTAATAAAAGATTTTGTTGAAGAAGGAATTGATGCGGTTGTTTTTTACAGTGATATGCTTTCTCAATATTTGTTAGCAATCGATAAAGAAAATCCATTAACAAAAGAATTTTACGACGATACAAGTCCAGCATTAATGTATCAAATTGAATATGTAATTAGAGTATGTAAGAGAAATAACATAAAAACCTCATTTTATGGTTCTTCACTAAAAAATAAAGAAATGGTTGAATATTTAGTGAAAAAAGAAATTGATTCTATTTTGGTTAAACCAGAAGATGTGAAATTAATTTCATCTGAAATTAAAAAAGCAGAGGAAAAATATATTGTTGGAACAGATAAAGAAGTAAGAAAATATGAAATTGTTAAAGAAAAGGAACGTCAGAAAAAAGAATTAGCAGAATTTGAAAAGATGAAAGAAACTCAAATTAATGAAGAAGTAGCAATAATGAGCGGACACAAAACAGAAGAGTTAATTCCAGAAGTAGATAAGGCACTAGAAGCAATAGAAGCAGAAAAACAAGAATATCTAAATGAAAATCCAACTGAAATAAATTCAGAGTTACCTGAATTAGAAAATGAAATAGGAGAAGATTTAGGACCAAATGATACTAAAGAAAAAAGTTTAGATGAAGTAGAAAAAGCAATGAGAGAAATTGAAGAACATAATAAACAACAAAAAGAAAAGTCTTCTTCTTCGGATATTCCAGAAGATGTAGCTAAAGCAATTGAAGCAATCGAATCTGAAAAACAAGAATATCTAAATGAAACTCAAGCTAGTGAAGAACCAACTGAAGAAATAAAAGATCCAGAATTAGAAGAAAACTTTTTTGATGAAACAGAAGATAAAAAATCAACAATTTCCTTGGAGAATCAAGATGAAAAAGAAGAATTAATCGAAGAAAATGTAATAAATGAATATAATTTAGAAGAAAATTTTGGAGAAATGCCAGATGTTAAAATAGAATCAGAATTAAAGGAAAATCCAAATGAATCTTTTGAACAAGTTCCTGAAGAAATAGAAAATTTACACGAAGAAATTGATGAAGGAAAAATAGAGTACAATGTCGAATTAATTGAAAAAGAAAAAGAAGAATACGTTAAAGAAAATCCAGATGAAGATGAAGATTATGAAAGTGAAGTTCTAAATGAATTAAATGACCCTGATTTTGAAGAAGAAGAGGAATTCACAAAAAAGGATGACCCTTTGGGAATTTTCTAATTCTAGCAACAAGTTTATAAAATAAATTTTCCTCTAAATTACATGACTAAAGGGGTGAAACATAAAGGTGATACTGAAGAA
>JAACWB010000016.1 GCA_009992215.1 archaeon | reverse complement strand
AATTGGTTGCCTGATTTTTTTTGTTTCCATGTTCCTTTATGGAAAAATCAGCTTTTAAATTTGATGTTTAATATTATCCAGTAAATTATATTTGGATAAAAATAGACTTTAAACAAATTAAATTAAATTTTACTATAATTTTTATGGATTTTAATAAAAAGTTTGTGAACGGATTTCTTTTAATTTTTTTAATAATTTTTATTACATTTGGTTCAATTTATTTGTTTTCGAGTGATTTATCTTCAAAAGATAAACAAACAAATGAATTAAGAATTTTTAATTGGGAAGATTATTTTGGTGAGACGACAATTCAAGATTTTGAACAAGAATATGGAGTTAAAGTTTATCTTGATACTTTTCAAGATGAAGATTTGGCAGTTGAAGTTTTGAAACAAAATGCTTCGAAGTATGATTTGTTTATAGTTAGTGATGATTTAATTGATAATTTAATTGATATTGACTTAATTCAAAAAATTAATATAAAAAAAATACCAAATTTGAAATATGTTGATTCTTTTTGCTTGGAGAGGAGTTATAATAAAGTAAATATTTATGCTGTTCCATATATTCGGGGAACGACTGGAATTGTTTTGAATTCAAAATATTTTCCTAAAGACGGTTGGAATTATGGCCTTTTATGGGATGAGAAAAATACTGGAAAAATTGGTTTACTCAATAACCCCTTGGAATTAATTTCAATGGCTTCAAATTATTTAGGTTATGGTTTAGTTCCTGAAGATTCATTTGAAATGAATAATGTTTTAAGATATTTGTATTTACAAAAGAAAATAGCTTTAGGTTATTTTGATTTGTTAACTCTGGAAGAAATGATGTTGAATGAAACTCTCATTGCCGCACAGGTTTATGAGGAAACGGGTTTAAGATTAGAATCTGAATATGATAATTTTGAATATATTTTGCCTGAGGAAGGTGTTCCACTTTGGATAGATAATTTTGTTATTCCTTCAGGAGCAAAAAATTATCTTAATTCCATGAAATTTATTGATTATGTTTTAAGGCCGGAAGTTTCAGCTGACATTTCGAATTATTTGATGGCTGTTAGTTGTAACAAGGAAGCTGAAAAATTAATTGAAGATGATTTTCTTTTGGATGTATATAATAGAGATGTAAGTCAATATGAACTTTTTTCTGAATATACTTCTTCTGTTTCTTTAGAAAAATTAAAGGAGGATGTTTTGAAAAACATAATTGAAGGATGAAAAAAATATTTTCGTTATTTTTTATTTTATTAATTTCTTTTACAATTATACAAAATGTTTCTTCGCTTAGTGTTGTTGTTTATGTTCCAGAAAAATATACTGATGTAAATGCTGGAGATAGATTTTATTTTCAAATAGAAGTTAAATATCCTGAAAATCCTCGTCGTAAAGATTTAAGATTAGAATATGAAATAAAAGATTTGGATGGTAATTTGGTTTCTCAATCAAAAGCATTGAAAGCTGTTGAAACACAAGCTTCGTTTATTGATTTTTTAGTTATACCTGAATCTGTAAAATCAGGATTGTATACAATTAATATTAAAATTGAAGATTATGAGGGATTAAGTGAAGAAGTTAGTGCTAGTTTTAATGTTGTTGGAAAACAAACGGATCAAATGAAACTTTATTTATTTATTTTAGTGGGGGTTGTTATATTTTTAGGTATTTTAGTTGTAATTCAATTATTTCATGGAGGAAAGAAAAGATGAAACATAAAAATATTATGGGATTAATTTTAGTTTTTTTTCTTTTGATTTTACTTAGTTTAGTTTTTGTTCAAAGTTTTAGTTTTTATTCTATACAAATAAAAAGTAATTTTGCAAATTCAATAGATTCAATGGATCAAAGATTATTTCCACTTGCAAATAATATTGATGAGTTTTTTTTATCTACAACAAAAGATTTGTCTTTTTTGTCAAACCTTATTAGTTTACAAAAAGCAATTAAAGAAGATTCTTATATTGAAGTTGAAAAAGATTTGAAAAATTTTATTCAAGATAATTTTGAATATTTAGATATAGAATATTATTCCTCTTTAGAAGAATTAGAAATTAATGTATTTAGTGAATCTGATTTACAGACAAAAAATTTAGATTATTATTTTAAAAAATCAAAACTAATTAGTCAAAATAATTTATACTTTGAAATAATTCAAGGAGAGGAAACTAATTATTTGCTTTACGTTGTTCCAATATACAGTGCTTTAGGAGATTATTCTGGAATGCTTTTAGTTAAAATTTTGCCTAGTTTTTTTGAAGATATTAGGCAGTATCAAAGAAATGAAGAAATTACTGTTTTAATTGATGAATTTGGAAAATATTTAGTTAATCCAGATACAAAAAAAGAAAATTTATATTTTGAAAAGGATTTTTCTGGAATTTATAATAAATTTTATTTGAATAAAGAGAGTAGAAAATACGAGAATGGAGAATATTTCTTTAATTATAGATTTGTATATCCTTATTTGGGTTCTTTTAGTTTATCTGAAGGAAGCAAGGAAGTTGGAATAAATCCCTTGGAAGATTCTTGGGTTTTAGTTTCGGTTGTAAAAAAGGAAGAACTTACTTCAACAAACAAAACATTACAAAATAGCTTGATGTTATATTTATTTTTGATTTCTTTTTTGGTATTATTTGCTCTTTTTGGAATTTATAGTTTAGTTTGGAAAAATAAATAGTTTTATAATTGATAAAAATATTTTTTGTATATGAAGAAATGGACAATTGAAAAATTAAATTCTGAATATAAATTAGATTTAGATTCTGTAATATCTGAAGTTAAAAAATCTGATGCAAAGCTAGTTTTACTTCAATTTCCTGATGGTTTAAAACAATATGCTGTTGCTGTTGTTGATTATTTAGAAGAAAAAACAAATGCAGAATATTTAATTTACCTGGGAAGTTGTTTTGGGGCATGTGATACACCGGTTGGTTTAGAGAATTTGAATATTGATTTGATGATACAATTTGGGCACAATCAACTTATGCCAACTTATTTAAGATAAACTGTAAAGTTCGCTGAAATTCATTCCAGTGTATTCAAGATAAGCAGTTTCATGTAAATTTTCTTCTTCCTTAAGTCTAATTAATTCATCATAAAATTCATTTTTTATTTTTGCATATTTTGGTTTATCATATTTCTTGGAAAATAACAAATAATTTCCACCTTGATTATATGGTTTTGAAATTTTATATTTTTCACTATCTATATTTAGGGAATCCATTACTGAAAAACCTTCAAGAGTATCAATTAAAATCATATCAATTTCGTTATTTTCTAATGCCTGTATTAACTTTTCTGTTGTCGGGTATGCATAAATATTCAATTCTGTATCCCATAAACTTTTGAAATAGTAATAACCTGCTACAATCCCTACAGAATAATCTTTTTCTTTAATTATCTCTAGTGAACTTACATCAAAATTTTTTTCTTTTGGATAAATGAAAGCTTCATTTGATAACCACAATACATCTTTAGGAACTTCTGCAGTTTGTCCTGTTTCAAAAAGTTTTTGTTCATCCCTATAGGATAAATATGATTCTCTTTCCTCTGTATAACCTGCTCCTAAAATTAAATCTGCTTCTCCTCTCTTCATTTTGTTTAATGCTTCTTCCCAATCAACCAATTCTATTTTATATTCGATATTTAATTTTGAAAATATTCTTTCTAGAAATACAATATCAATTCCAACTAATTTTCCATCTTGATAATATTCGAATGGAGGTGTTTCAGTTCCAGTGATAATTATTATATTTCTATTGTCATTAAAAAGAAAATATGCTCCAAGTATAATTGGAATTAATAGTAGAAACCAATATTTTGACATAGATATTTTAGGTTTTTTTGGATTAAAAGAATTATATGAATATATTCGTACCAAAGATTAAAGTTAAAATTCTCTTATTTTTATGAATGAGGTTATGCAAAATGTATATGTTTTTTGGATTAATGATATTTTTAACTAGTCTTATTTTGGCAGATGAAATTGTTTCTCCAATTTATTCAGTTGATTCTTTTGGAATTAGTGTATCTGGGGAAGATTTGGTTGATTATTATGGAGCAAATTCTTTTGATGCTATTCCAAAAACAATTGAGTTAAGTCCTTTTGTTGAAAGTCCAATTTATTCTGTTAGTTCTGGTGGCGGTGGCGGAGGAGGAGGTGGACTTGAGTCAACTCCAACTACTGAAGAAGGAACAAAATGTAGGACTGATGTTGATTGTTTGACTAATGAAATTTGTTTATCGAATGTTTGTTACAAACGTTTTATTGCTGATTTAGTTAATGTTTCAACGAATACTTTGTCTGGTCGTTTTTTTAATTTTTCTTATGAGCTTCAAGCTGCTAGTTATATTGAGGGAACTGTTATTAATGAATTTTGGATTGAGTCTTTGCAAGGAAAAAAAGTTGCTACAGGAAAAGCTATTTTATTTTTGAGTAAGGGACAATATGTAATAAAAGAAACACAAATTTACATTCCTGAATATTTGGAAACTGGAGAATATTATTTATATTCTGAATCTTATTATGAAGGCGAATTAATTAATTCTACTGATAGGGAACTAGTATTAATTTATGGAAAAGAACCAGAAAAAACAACTAACTTAATTCAATGGATTGTTTTTGGTTCAATTTTTGTTGGAGTAATTGTAATTGGAATTATTCTTAACAAAAAAAGATTTTCTTTTTGGAAATATATAACTTCAATAAATATTTCTCGAGGAATTTATCGATTTTCTGAAAAAATAGTTAGATTTTTTGGAGGTAAGAAAAAATGAATAAAAAATTAATTTTAATTTTTGTTGTGTCATTTTTGGTATTGACCTCTTTTGTAATTAGTATTACTTCTATTGAAGAAGATTATGTAAAAAGTTTGATTGAAAAACAAGGAATAACAAAAATAGACAACATAACTGAATTAGATAAAAGTGTTTTGCCTTCACAGATTGATATTTCAATGGTTGATGAAAATAATGTGGGAATTTATGAAGTTGGATATGAGGATTCTGGAATTTTAAAAAATTTGTTTGTTATTAGTTATTCTTCTTCTGAAATTATTCCTACAAAAAAAGAAGTTGGAGGAAATTTTCTTTATTTGCCGTTCACAATTCAAAACGGGGTTTCAAATTCATATGTTATGATGGATAGTGGAAGTATTGTTGGGATTTCAAGTTTATCTGAATTAAAATCTGGAGAAGAAATTATTATTCGTGTTTACAAGAATGATGAACCACTTTATTTTTACAATGAATTAAGTTCACAGAATTTAATTGATTTTGATTTAGAATCTCCTAATTTGGATTTATTTAATGTTGGAGATAAAATTTCAATTAGAGTAGAAACAAACGGAGGTGATTTTTCTTATGAAGCGTTCACGAACATTAAAGTCGTTATTCAATAATTCGATTAATCGTCTATTTATTTTTATTGTTTTAATTTTATTTGTGGCATTAATCTTTTTTTTATCTGGAAGTTTAACTGGAAAGGTGGTTAGTGAAAATTGTACTGAACAAGAGGTTTGTGTGAATGATACTTTTGAAACTTGTGTTGATTCTTGTGAAAATGTTTGTGAGAATGTTTCTAAAGAGGAATGTAACCCTGTTGTAAGTGAAGAATGTAATCCTGTTGAAACTTGCAACAATGTTTGTCAAGCGGATGAAGCTGGAATTGAAACTTGTACTGAACAATGTTCTACTGAAGATGTTTGTCAAGAAGTTACAAAAGATGTTTGTGAGCAGGTTATGGTTGAAGAATGTAATGAAGTTTGTTCTAAAGTTAATTGTACTGAAGAAATAATTGAGAATTGTTCTATTCAAACTATTTGTGTACCAATAACTGAAGAAAATAAATCTTCTGAAGAAATCAATGAAACAAATGTTTCTCTTGAAGTTATACCTAGTGAACCAGTAACTGAAACAATACCTGAAATAGTTGTTGAAGAAAATCAATCTTCTGAAATTAACACGACTAATGAAACAACAATTTTGCCTAAAGTCGTTCTTACAGATAATGAAATTAATTTAATTAAATTAAAGACTGGGGAAAGTGTGGTTCGTACAACAAAATCTGAAGTAGTAAATGATAGGTTGGTTGTAAGATTAGAAATTGGGGATTACTGGATAGAAAAATCATATAATTATCCTTTGAGTGAGATTGAAATTAATAATCAAATAGAGTTGGATAGATTAGAACTTTTGAAAAAAATTTTAATATCAACTGCTAATCAAAATGTCGAAGAAAAGGAGGAGTTTTTGAAAACATATGAAATCTAAATTAGTTTTTGCTTTTTTAATTTTGATTCCTTTAATTTCGGCAGCCCTGCCTGTAGCTTTGTATGATCAAGGTATTGGTGTTAAATTAAAATCAACGGGACAATTACTTTCTTCTGGTCAAATAGTTGTTGAGATTTATGACGCTTTAACTGGAGGAAATTTAATTTATTCTGAAACATTTTCTAATGGAATAGTAAATGGAAATTGGAATCTTTTACTTGGAGGAAATCCATCAAATCCTTTATACTTGGAATATGGAAAAAAATATTATCGTGATTATACAATTAACGGAGCCAATTTAGATTTTACTGATTATTCTGGAGCAACAGTTCCAAGACAAATTTTTTATTCTCCTTTGGGAAGCATTTCTTCAGATTTTTTTTCAACTTTTTATAGTAAGACAAATCAAACATATACTGGAAGTTTATCTTCTAATAATTTAACTGGTTACAAAGCTGCTAACTATTTGTGTTCAATTGAATTTCCTGAAACTCATTTATGTAATCAAAAAGAATTGATAATAACTATTCAATCAACGGACATTTCCTCTTTGGCTGAATGGGAAGGTACTGCATGGGTTAGTTCTGGAGGAAGTAAATTTCCAAGTGCATTAACAGCCTCTGATTGTAGGGGTTTTACTGTCGGGGATTCAACCGCTTTAGGAAATTTTTGGATATTTGACACAACAACGGGAGGGCAAGGGTCAATTGTTAATTGTGCTCAATTAAAACCTTTGGCATGCTGTAAATGAAATTTCTTTTTGGATTATTTACTTTTGTTTTATTTTTGGGTGTTGTTAGTTCTGCTATTTGGGTAAATGATCCGAATAATTGCCCTCAAGAATATCAAGCACAAAATTGTATTCCAAATAAAGTTTGTGGATTTCATGGGGAAACAACAGAATGTGCTTCATTAAGTGATATGCTTCTTGGAGCTCCAAGTTCTACTAATTCAAATACTTTGTATCAGTCTTCTTTATCGGGAGGGTTTATTTTTGATTGTGTTTATTATGGTGGAACTTATCCTTATTGTATAAATTCTGCTGCATGTAATCGTGCATCTGAATGTAGTACACTTAATCGTTGGACGGAGTGTAATGATTGGGGAAGTTATACTTGTACGACTTGTGTTACTGGTTATCAATATTGTGATGGTAGTTACACTGACGCTAATGGTTGTGAAATTCAAACTGGAGTTACAAGTCGTGGAACAAATGTAGTTTATGGAACAAGTTGTAGTTATCAATGTGTTAGTGGATATTTAGATTGTGACGGAGATTCTACTGGTAGTGACGGAGATTGTGAAATTCAGGTTGGAGTAACTAGTTTCACGGAAGCTAATACAGTTTATTTGACTTGTACAACTGCAAGTTGTTCCTCAGGATTCATGGCTTGTGAGGGAGAAACAGCAACGGTTGATGGTTGTAATTATCAAATTGGTGCATCTTGTACAACAGGAGAAGGTAAACCTGGAACTTGGCAAAGTGGTTGTGTTTGTCAGGAATTAGCACAAGAACATTTTATTACAAATACTGAGGCTAAAGGGTGGGGTGACTTTTTATTATTTGGAAAACAATATAATCCAATTGGTTGGTTAATGAATTTAACAAATTCCGAAGGTAAATCAATAGCAATTGATAATGAAAGTTGTATTATTTTTAATGATGGAAGTAAAATGTGTGGAGCAGGAAATATTACAATTGGTGGAGGAGAAATTGTTAATGAATCAAATTATTCTACATATACAACTTGGTGGAGCAATGTTTCGGGTTTTGTTAGTGATTGGTTAATTCAGACTGGAGACAATTTAGATTTTAATCAAACAAAGTTAGATGAAAATTATTTGAGAAATGATGGGGACAATGCGAGTGGAAGATATAATTTTGATGGAGCGTGGAGTGAAGGCGGAGTAACAATTGATTCTGGAGAAATTTTTGCACAAAGACTTTATGTCTATAACGTTACAAGTTTAGCAATTAATCACTTGAATATTAATGGAAGTTTAATTCCAGAAAATTTTGATAATACTTTTGATATTGGTAGTTCTTTATTACGTTGGAGAGATGGATATTTTGGAAATGATGTTTATATTGATGGTCAAAGTGTTAATGATAGATTAACTTCTATTAATTTTTCTGGAGGAAATAATGAAATTTTGATGACTAATGGTTTTGGAAGTACAAAAACAAATTCAAATTTTAAATATGATGGAACAACAAATACTTTAGAAATAACTGATGGAACTAACCCCTCTAGAATTTCTCCTGGTTCACTTAGTTTTAATTCTGATAATGTAATTGTTAGTGGAAGTTCTGGTTTTACTCCACAATTAGGTAATTTTGTACAAGGATCATTTTATACTTGGTATAATACTGCAAATTTTATAACCATTGGTTCTACTTCTTCAGACATAGTTGACAGATCACTATTAGATATATATTTAGTGGATAATAATCAAGCTAATCATTTATATTTTGGTACGGATGGTGTTTTTTTATCTGGGTATAATTCAGATAATTGGGATAATGATTATTTAATAACAAAAGGTTATGCAGATGCAACTTATGGTGCTGGAACTTCTTACACTTTTTCCAATGGATTGACAGAAAGTGGAGGTTCAGTTAGTTTGGGCGGGGCTTTGACTGGAGATACATATATTTATGGTGATAGGTTTACTACGGATTTATTTTTTGGACAAACTGGGGGGAATGAGATGAATTCAATTAATATGTATTCTTCTGGTAATATTACTTTGAGTTCCCTTGGAGGGAGTGTTCTTCTTTCGAATGCAATATATGCTGCAGATTATTCTTTAGGTTTCGTAAATAGAAGTTTAGTTGATAAAGAATATGTTGATACTGCTGTTAGTTCTGTTGGAAATTTTTACACTTTTTCCAATGGATTGACAGAAAGTGGAGGTTCAGTTAGTTTGGGGGGAAATCTTACTCAAGATTTATTTTTTACAACAACTCCCAGCTATTCTTTTAATATACAAAATAATGAAAATAATCAACA